>NZ_JAERJN010000015.1:0-95104 GCF_018257595.1 Tatumella sp. JGM94
TACAGGCCTTTTTTACGGCAGTATTCTGCCACTTCAGCCTCGGAAAGCGTGGCAGTTTCGACTATCACAGCAAAGCGTGCTTCTGCTGACCATTGGTCTGTTGTTTTCTCTGCACCGGGCACCGGTTTCCCCTCTGATTTAGCCTGATTACGCCAGTTATACAGGGTAGCNAATACGTTTCATGTGTCACTCCATGCCCTCAGATTGATTTTTCAGAGGGGGTGACAACTATGCTGACACTGAGGGGTTGGATAGATAATTGAAAACGCGCTTTAAAGCGAGGATAACTCTATTTCAGAGTTCCCCACCTGATATTTGAAAATCCAAATTTTCTTGGAAAAAGTTTTTATCCAAGATTTTCTCAATTGCCTTGACCTGTTGGCTGGTAAGATCCCATCCACCGATCCCTGCAGTAAAGTCACTATAGTCTTCATCCGTCCAAACCATGACTTTAGCTATTTCCGGGAGTTTTTCTTTTGGTATATCGATTTCGAAGACGAGTAGTTCATCTACACGTTCGAAAGCATCAATAGTATAAATAATTGTCATTTTTCTACCTTTCTTGTCGGATCTGCTGGTTTAGTTTGCTCACCTGTTATTGGGTCAAACTCGCCTAAATGATTGCGCCCTGAACGATCATAAATTTCGACCGTACCGTGTTGTGAATCCCATTCATAGATACGCCCTTTAGAATCTTTCCATCTTGAACGCAATGATCTCCCGCCCTTAACCGGGGTCCTTTTTTTAGCTGTTTTAGCATCTGGGAAGGCAGGTAATGGAAGATTTCCCTTTGGAGCCACATGATATTTATGATCAGCATTCAGATAAATATATATTGGTGGAATATTAGGCAGTGGCAGAACAAGAATATAATCCGCAAAATTCTTCTCTTCCGGCGCCGGAGTGGTTGTCGCCTCGATGCGGGTATTTTCCGGCAGCGGATCAACAATAACAGGGTTTGGTATCCTTACCGGGTGGCGTGTGCCAGCCATGAGGAACCGGATTGCCTTTATCATCCTGTTCCCACGTATAACGCACACGGCTTGGTGCTTCACGCATCTGTTCCAGACGTATCCGGTCAATAAAGTCCTGTTCACCGTCATTGAGCCTGCCGGGCATCATTCCCAACACGACTGCCGCGATGGGAGCACCGGGGCCGCTGGCCGCTATTCTTCCTGCTCCGCTTGCTAACTCACCCAGTTTTACCGCCCACGTTCCTGATGTAATGGCATTTCCACCAATCAGGGTAAGAACTCTGGCTCCTTCAACAGCCGTCTGAACATTAGCAGCACTTGTCGCTGCGGCTGTTGCCCGCGGGTATTCCACTTCTTCATAATTACCGAACCACCATTTATACAGGGCGCTTCGCTTTTTCGGCTGTGGAATATCTTCAGCAGGTTTGTTTTTCCTGGCGGTCTGAGCATGTTGGGGAACATCAGTATCGGAAGCTGGATCAGCAGGGGAAACGGCCTGATAAAATGCCATCGCCGCAAAATGAGTATGGGGTTCCTGCTCTTCCCCGGCATCATTACAACCTTCACCCCGCAGGCAGGATTTGGCAAACACACGATTGCGATCACGCTCTTCCGCCCGTTGAGCAGCACATAAAGAACAGTGTGCTGCGACTAAACAACTACCGAGTGCTAAGTACTAGAATAGAAAACCTATATTATTTTATTAATCTCGTTTAAATACCAGCTGGTAGTCATATTTATCGAAATCAATGTGGTGTGAAAATAATGGTTGTAAATCATTCTTCCACGAACTTAATACATCGAATCCGCCGTCATATATTCTTCCATCAAATGGTAAATTAAATTTTTTGATTAGACTCCCATCCTGACCTAAATCTGCAGAGGTCTCTTTATTGATCAAAATATCATCTGTTTTATCAAACCATTCTAATATTAATTTCAGTCCCATCTTTCACCTCAAAGGTATCTTTTAATATTTCGGCTTTTAACTGCAGGTTTTAACTGCTTACCTGTTTTATAATCTACAGACCCTAAATGCTCACCATCGCTTGCCCTGTATTCCTCAAGCTCACCGTGCTGAGAATCCCATTCGTAAATCCTCCTACCTTTAGCATCAACCCAGCGCTCTCTAAGTCCACCCCCACCTTGTTTAGGTGTTTTTTTCTTAGCCTGTCTGAGACCTGGAATACCAATTTCACTAGTTTCCGGGGCTGGATGATAATCATGATTTTTATCAGGAATACCTGAACATCCCTGACTAAGATATACATAAATCGGCGGAATATCCGACACTGGCAGAATAAGAATATAATCCGCAAAATTCTTCTCTTCCGGCGCCGGAGTGGTTGTCGCCTCGATGCGGGTATTTTCCGGCAGCGGATCAACAATAACAGGGTTTGGTATCCTTACCGGGTGCCGGTTGCCTGTATTTGAAGGCGCATTGACACCTGAACTGTCGGGCGTCCAGATGATGGTGATGCGCGGATCTTCCTCTGTGGTGAATGTATACGCTTTCCGGCTGCTGTCCCACTCCATTTTGCGCACACGCACCCTGTCTTTACCCGGTGGCGTATGCCAGCCATGAGGAACAGGATTGCCTTTATCATCCTGTTCCCACGTATAACGCACACGCGTCGGTGCTTCACGCATCTGTTCCAGACGTATCCGGTCAATAAAGTCCTGTTCACCGTCATTGAGCCTGCCGGGCATCATTCCCAACACGACTGCCGCGATGGGAGCACCGGGGCCGCTGGCCGCTATTCTTCCAACTCCGCGTGCTAACTCACCCAGTTTTACCGCCCACGTTCCTGATGTAATGGCATTTCCACCAATCAGGGTAAGAACACTGGCTCCTTCAACAGCCGTCTGAGCATTAGCAGCACTCGTCGCTGCGGCTGTTGCCCGCTGGTATTCGATTTCTTCATAATTACCGAACCACCATTTATACAGGGCGCTTCGCTTTTTCGGCTGTGGAATATCTTCAGCAGGTTTGTTTTTCCTGGCGGTCTGAGCATGTTGGGGAACATCAGTATCGGAAGCTGGATCAGCAGGGGGAACGGCCTGATAAAATGCCATCGCCGCAAAATGAGTATGGGGTTCCTGCTCTTCCCCGGCATCATTACAACCTTCACCCCGCAGGCAGGATTTGGCAAACACACGATTGCGGTCACGTTCTTCCGCCCGTTGTTTAGTTCTTTCTTCTGCTGCGGCCTGACGTTCAGCAACCAGTGCCGCAAGGGCTGCAACAGAAGGATCCGGGCCTCTGCCAACCCATTGTCCTGCCGGCGCGATAATCCGGTTAGCCCCTGACGGGCAGCTACAGCGCACAACTGAACCATCCACCGCTGCTATTTTTCCATTATTGGTATCACGGGGTTCACCGGAGACGATAACCCCTGCCTCACCGCATACAGGACAGGGGGTGGTTTTGTCCCCGACACGAACCACCCTGCGCCCATGTTCAGTATCATTGGACATGGAGGCGATACACACAGCACCGGTGGTGGTTTTATCACCCTCCAGTGCGGTTCCCCGGCCATAACAGTTCGAACGGTTTCCCATTACGCCACCTCACAGGGTGGCAGGAACTCCTCCGGCATCTCTTCTCCTTCACGACCTGCAATCATCGGCGGTAATCCCTCCCAAGGTATTTCGTGCTGCTTCAGAGATATTTGTAATGTATTAGACACTGCCGCCTGAAATCTGTAGAGAGTTATCAGAGGAATAGAATTTTTTACATAGTAAGTTCTCTAATTTAATCGCTTGGCTTTCATTAATATTATAAACACCAATTCCTAATGAAAATTCCTTTTTATCCTCTTCACTCCATCCCATAATTTCAGCTACATCTGACAGTTTATTCTCTGGGATTTCAATTTCAAGAAGCAACGTCTCATCCACTTTACTATATACATCAATAGTATACGCTATCGTCATTTTTCCACCTTTCTTGTTGGGTCCGCGGGTTTTGTTTGCTCACCAGTGATATGATTAAATTCACCTAAATGATTGCGACCTGAACGATCATAAACTTCTACCGTGCCATGTTGAGAATCCCACTCATAGATTTTTCCTTTTGAATCTTTCCAACGATTACGTAGTTTCCCACCGCCCTTAACAGGTGTTTTAGCTTGCGCTTTTTTGGCATCAGGATACGCAGGTAGCGGAGGATTTTCTTTCGGCGCAGTGTAGTATTTATGATCCGCGTTTATATAAACATAAATCGGCGGAATATCCGACACTGGCAGAACAAGAATATAATCCGCAAATGTCTTCTCTTCCGGTGCCGGTGTGGTTGTCGCCTCAATACGGGTATTTTCCGGCAGCGGATCAACAATAACAGGGTTTGGTATCCTTACCGGGTGCCGGTTGCCTGTATTTGAAGGCGCATTGACACCTGAACTGTCGGGCGTCCAGATGATGGTGATGCGCGGATCTTCCTCTGTGGTGAATGTATACGCTTTCCGGCTGCTGTCCCACTCCATTTTGCGCACACGCACCCTGTCTTTACCCGGTGGCGTATGCCAGCCATGAGGAACAGGATTGCCTTTATCATCCTGCTCCCAGGTATAACGCACACGGCTTGGTGCTTCACGCATCTGTTCCAGACGCATCCGGTCAATAAAGTCCTGTTCGCCATCATTGAGTCTGCCGGGCATCATTCCCAACACGACTGCCGCGATGGGAGCACCGGGGCCGCTGGCCGCTATTCTTCCAACTCCGCGTGCTAACTCACCCAGTTTTACCGCCCACGTTCCTGATGTAATGGCATTTCCACCAATCAGGGTAAGAACACTGGCTCCTTCAACAGCCGTCTGAGCATTAGCAGCACTTGTCGCTGCGGCTGTTGCCCGCTGGTATTCGATTTCTTCATAATTACCGAACCACCATTTATACAGGGCGCTTCGCTTTTTCGGCTGTGGAATATCTTCAGCAGGTTTGTTTTTCCTGGCGGTCTGAGCATGTTGGGGAACATCAGTATCGGAAGCTGGATCAGCAGGGGGAACGGCCTGATAAAATGCCATTGCCGCAAAATGAGTATGGGGTTCCTGCTCTTCCCCGGCATCATTACAACCTTCACCCCGCAGGCAGGATTTGGCAAACACACGATTGCGGTCACGTTCTTCAGCCAGTTGTTTAGTTCTTTCTTCTGCTGCGGCCTGACGTTCAGCAACCAGTGCCGCAAGGGCTGCAACAGAAGGGTCCGGGCCCCTGCCAACCCATTGTCCTGCCGGCGCGATAATCCGGTTAGACCCTGACGGGCAGCCACAGCGCACAACTGAACCATCCACCGCTGCTATTTTTCCATGATTGGTATCACGGGGTTCACCGGAGACGATAACCCCTGCCTCACCGCATACAGGACAGGGGGTGGTTTTGTCCCCGACACGAACCACCCTGCGTCCGTGTTCAGTATCATTGGACATGGAGGCAATACACACAGCACCGGTGGTGGTTTTATCACCCTCCAGTGCGGTTCCCCGGCCATAACAGTTCGAACGGTTTCCCATTACGCCACCTCACAGGATGACAGGAAATCCTCCGGCACGAGATTACTCTGTCTGCCCTCTGTTGTAGCCCGGTACAGGGTGTTAACAGCATGCTGCCAGCAATATGCCTGCGGGCCAGCGATAAGCACACGCGCTGCCTCAGTAATTGTGGCCGGTGCTTCCGCCGTAAACAGGGATTGCACTGTGGCTGAAAGCCGTTGTTCTGCGGTCAGTCCATTGTTGTATTGACGATCCATTTGCTTTTCCTTGTCAGCGTCAGGGGGTAACTGATGCAATATTAACCGGATTGTAATTTGACTGAAAAGAGATGCCCGTCATGATATGAAGGATATTAAAGAAGAAAAAACTATAACAGGGACTTCGGCTTAAGGGATTAATGGTGTTATCGCTTCTTTATTTATCTGGCCGAGTCCGGGAACGAATTTTCTGTCGTTATTGACCATTGGCTCCCTGTCCAAATCGTCTTCAGCTTCTGGCAGAGAATCGCTCCTCGCCGGGGAATATCCCTCAGTGTCAGCATAGTTGTCACCCCCTCTGAAAAATCAATCTGAGGGCATGGAGTGACACATGAAACGTATTTCACCGGAGCGTAAGGCTGCAACACTGGCAAAACTGTTACCGCCTTACAATATGACTGTCACGGCTGTTGCACAGATGGAAGGAATATCCGAAGCTACCCTGTATAACTGGCGTAATCAGGCTAAATCAGAGGGGAAACCGGTGCCCGGTGCAGAAAAGAACAGTGAACAATGGTCAGCAGAAGCACGCTTTGCCGTGATAGTCGAAACCGCCACACTGAGTGAGGCAGAGACTGCAGAATACTGCCGTAAAAAAGGCCTGTATCCGGAACAGATTATTCAGTGGAAACAGGGTTTTATGCAGACTGAAAACCCTAATGATAAAGCCGCCCTGAAACAGAGCCTGAAAGAAAATAAGCAGCTGAAGAAAGAACTGCTCCGCAAAGAAAAAGCCCTGGCGGAGGCGGCAGCCATACTGGTACTGCGAAAAAAGCTTACGGATTACTACGGGGAAACCGGCGGGGAAGACTGACGCCGTACAATGAGCGACAACAGTTTATTGTGTGGATTAATGAAGCTGTCAGCTCAGGTGCCCGGCTTGTTATTGCCTGCCGGGAAGTACAGCTGAGTCTGCGCACCTGGCGCCGCTGGCAGAAAACACCACGTGACGGCAGACCTGAAGCCCTCAGGCCGGTACCGTTTAACCGGTTATCCTCTGAGGAAGAAAGCCGGATACGGGATGTCTGCCATCAGCCGGAATATGCCAGCCTGCCGCCGTCACAAATCGTGCCGCAGCTGGCCGACAAAAGCATTTACCTGGCGAGTGAATCCACATTTTACCGTGTGCTGCGGCGGTCAGGCGAAGTGCACTGCCGGGGGCGTCAGGCACGTCAGCAAAAGGCCGCCGTCCCGACAACCTATACCGCCACCGGACCCTGTCAGGTCTGGTCATGGGATATCACCTGGTTACCGTCGGTGGTGCGCGGAGAAGATCATGTGCTTCTTAAACAGCGTGATGAACTGTACCGGAGCGCGAGACAGGCTCATCCTGAACGATGGTCAGGTAAAACAAGAAACTGGCAGCCGGAAGGTCCGGTAACCCTGAACCCGGAACGGGAAAAACAGGCGGCTTAAATTAACCGGGGGTGACAACTACCTCGACACTTACCGCCTCCGTTAAACACGGGGATTGCCCGCCTATTACTGCACTGGTTAGCGAGCAAAAAAAAGACCCAGATAATTTATTATCTGAGTCTTTGTTTTATTTGGTGGCCCCTGCTGGGTTTGAACCAGCGACCAAGCGATTATGAGTCGCCTGCTCTGACCACTGAGCTAAGGGGCCTTTAAGTGGCGTGGATTATAAGGTATCTGTGGCTGCTTATCCAGCACCTCTGGTTTAGTTGCTGTTTTTTACAGCAATCATTTACCGGCAGAGGGTATGCAGGGCAGCAGCAGGCCCTGTCCGGACTGGCTGCAATACCCGGTAGCAGTAATTAATTTCCCTCTGCGGACGGTATTTTTTAAAATCAGTCACCTGTAGTGATAATTACGCCCGCAGGCGATTACTTATTTCGGAGACAACGATGAAGTTCCCGCGCAGTATCCATTCCGTCATCGAAAAAGGCGGATTGGTGATCATTCTGCTTTCAACCATTTTTGCCGGACTCAGCCATGTGGTGACCATGGTGATCAACCGGCACATCACAGTCAGCGATATCCTGTTGCTGTTTATGTATCTCGAATTTATCTCAATGACCGAAACCTACTGGAAAATGGGTCAGTTACCGGTACGTATGCCGCTGTATATCGCGATGGTCGGTATCGCCCGTCATCTGATGACCGAGCCCAGCGATATTAAACCTCAGGAAATTGTCTGGTATGCACTGGCTATCGTGTTGCTGGGTGTTGCGGTGTTAATTGTCCGCTACGGCCATATTAAATTCCCCTACCGTAAACACGAAGACGAAGAAACCTGATCTCCCGCCGCCTGCCAGGTCTCCGGCAGGCGGTTATTGACCGGCCCTCGCCGCAGAAATGTTTTCTTCTGCCCGTATCGTTTGTGCTTCCTGCCCGGACATGCGCATAATCTTCAGCGTTATCTTCTGTTGTCAGTACAGCCGCCAGAACAACAGATTACCGGTGAGGGAATGACAGAATGACGGAAACCAGACGCGAACAACGTATACAGCTCCTGTTGCAGGAAATTAAGCGGGAACAACGGATCCACCTGAGCCGGGCCGCCGCATTACTGGGAGTGTCGGGAATGACCATCCGGCGTGACCTTAGCCATTACCCGCAGCAATTGTTATTGCTGGGTGGCTATATTGTCAGTACCACCCGCCAGCAAACGGCTCACTACTTTATTTCTGATCAGCAAACCCAGCATACTGCGCAAAAAAAACAGCTCGCCCGGCTGGCGGCTGCTCTGATCAGTCCGCAGGACACAGTATTTTTTGACTGCGGAACCACAACGCCACGTATTATTGCCGCCATTGATAATAGCCTGCCCTTTACCGCACTGACGGCATCGATGAATACTTTCCTGGCATTACAGGAAAAAACGGCCTGCCGGGTGATCCTCAGCGGAGGTGAATTTCATCCTGATAATGCGATTTTTACGCCAGTCGGTGCACACCCGCAGCTGGAAGAGGTATGCCCGGCGCTGGCTTTTATTTCGGCGGCGGGTCTGGATGAGCGGCAGGGGGTCACCTGTTACAACCTTAATGAATTACCGATGAAACATCGCGCGCTGCAGCGGGCAGGACATAAAGTACTGGTGCTGGACAGCAGTAAATTCGGCAAAGTATTACCGGCACGGATCGCCGATATTACCGCCTTTGATACCCTAATCACCGATCAGCCACTGCCATCGGGCCTGGCACAGCAACTGGCTACCGCTACGGTACGGGTTATAACACCCTGTTCAGACACGGATAACAACCGATAACCTGCCGCAGGGATGAATATTATACAGCAGTAATAGCGTCCCCGCCGGGAGTTATCTATGATGGCCCGGACACCCTTATCAGAGGATACTGTGATGAAAGTTGCACTCGGACAGTTTGCCGTCAGCCGCGAATGGCAGGAAAATGCCGCCACTTGTCAGCAACTGATGCAACAGGCAACTGATGGCGGAGCCGATCTGCTGGTGCTTCCGGAAGCCATTCTGGCCAGAGACAATACCCAGCCAGGCTATGTGATTGATGCCGCCCAGCCGGAAGAGGGGCCTTTTCTCAGTACGCTGCTGGCGGCCAGCCGCGGGTTATCTGTGACCACCATTTTTACCCAGCATATTCCTGCCGCCGATCAGCGGGCAGTGAACACGCTGTTTGCCATCCGTCAGGGTGAGATTATCGCCCGTTATCAGAAACTGCATCTGTATGATGCCTTTGCAGTACAGGAGTCAGCCCGGGTCGATGCGGGTCATCAGGTTCCTCCCCTGATTACGGTGGCAGGGTTACAGGTCGGACTGATGATCTGTTATGACATCCGTTTTCCGGAACTGGCCAGACGGCTGGCTGCAGAAGGGGCCGATGTACTGGTTCTGCCCTCAGCCTGGCTGCGTGGCCCGCTAAAAGAAAGGCACTGGGAGTTACTGACCTGTGCCCGTGCGCTGGAAAATACCTGCTATATGGTGGCGGTGGGGGAATGTGGCCCGAAAAATACCGGCAACAGTCTGGTCGCTGACCCGCTGGGTGTCATTATCGCCAGTGCCGGTGAAGCGGCGGGATTACTGTTTGCTGACGTTGATCCGCAGCGGATCCGTTATGCACGGCAAATCGTCCCGGTACTGGAGAATCGCCGTTTTGCCACCCCACAGCTCAGGGACAACTGAGGCCGCTCAGAAAGATTATCACTGCCTTCACCCGTTCACCACCGCGCGGGTTTATATGCAGAGAATGCAGACCGGACACTTTTCTGCAGGCATACCGCCTGCGAAATCACCTCTGCTGATAACACAGCCCTGCCCGCCGGTCACTGTTCCCCGCGACAAAATATGCCGGGGTACCGTTGCGTCAGCACATAAATGCCGCAGGATATCGCGGTGCGGGCGCATTTGCTGGCCATTTCCGGCCAGCCCATTCTGAACGATGGCGGTATCCTTTACCGTTAACCTGCCCTTCTTCTGCGACGGTAAATCACAGCCACTGTGTTCAACTGACGGTGATTTATTTTCTTTCAGAGTGCCAGTCTCCGACGGTTAGGTCTTTTTTTTACTATCCATAACAAAAGGGTATTAACCGACAGCAAAAGCAGGCTTTACAAGCTGTTCTGCAATTTTTATAGTCAAAATGTATAAAAATCATAAATAACTATAAATTATTTCCCTTGGATACAGGACAGACAGGCGTGAAAACTGCAATTGCAATCCACGGCGGGGCCGGGACTATTACCCGTAGTGCCCTGAGCCCTGAAAAAGAACAGCAATACCGCCAGGCACTACAGGAAATTATTACCGCAGGTCAGGATATTTTAACCGCCGGTGGTAGCGCCACAGACGCCGTCACTGAAGCGGTACGTCTGCTGGAAGAATGTCCGTTATTTAATGCCGGTAAAGGTTCAGTCTTTACCCATCAGGGGACCCATGAACTGGATGCCTGCCTGATGGATGGCCGCACCCGTCAGGCCGGTGCCGTTGCGGCGGTCAGCAGGGTACGTAATCCGGTGCTGGCGGCCAAAGCCGTGCTGGAACACAGTCCCCACGTCTTGCTGGCGGGTCCGGGAGCGGATGATTTCGCCGCCGCACAAGGTCTGGAGATGGTCAGCAAAGATTTTTATTCTACCGCTGAACGTTTCGCACAGCTGCAACAGGCCCTGCAGAGTGACGGTATTCTGCTGGACCATGATGCGGCTGCCCTGCAGGGCGGTGATCCTATCGATCCGAAAAGTAAATTCGGCACTGTGGGTGCTGTGGCACTGGATGCCGCTGGCAACCTGGCCTCAGCCACGTCTACCGGGGGGCTGACCAATAAACGGGCCGGCCGTATCGGTGATACTCCGCTGCCGGGCGCGGGCTGCTATGCCGATCAGCAGGTCGCCGTCTCCTGCACCGGCACCGGCGAGGTCTTTATACTGGCCCAGGCCGGTTACGATATTTCGGCACAGATCAGGTATGCCGGACGCTCTCTGGACAGTGCCTGTGAGCATCTGATGCGGACCATTGGCCAACTTGACGGCGAAGGCGGTCTGATCGCTGTCGATGCCAGTGGTCATATCGCACTGCCTTTTAACAGCGAAGGAATGTACCGCGCCTCTGCTCAGGGCGAAAACCCGCCGCAGGTTGCTATCTACCGCCAGCTATCAGACATCTGAGGAACGGCCATGACTGATCTCCTCCGGGCAATGATCCGGGATCCGGAACGGGTACTGCTGGCAGAAAATCTCAGCGTTTCCTTCGGAGGTAACCCTCAGTATTTTCAGGCCGTTGATCGCTTATCACTGTCCGTCAACCGTGGTGAGACACTGGCCCTGGTCGGCGAATCCGGTTCCGGTAAATCCGTGACTTCCCTCGCCCTGATGGGTCTGCTCCGGCAGAACGATGCTCAGGTTTCCGGTGAGCGCTGGCTGCGGCGGCGCAACGGATCTCTGTTTGATCTTGGCCGCGCCGATCAACAGCAACTGCGCAGGATCCGCGGAGCAGATATCGCAATGATCTTCCAGGAACCCATGACTTCCCTGAATCCGGTATTTCCGGTCGGAGAGCAGATCGCCGAATCTCTGCGTCTGCATCAGGGAAACAACGCCGCACAGGCCCGTAAACAAGCCTGTGAATTACTGGAACGGGTGAAAATTCCGGCCGCCGCAGATACGATGCAACGCTTTCCTCACCAGCTTTCAGGCGGAATGCGTCAGCGGGTGATGATCGCCATGGCTCTGAGCTGTCGCCCGGCACTGCTGATTGCCGATGAACCCACTACCGCACTTGATGTTACCGTCCAGGCGCAGATCCTTAATCTGATCCGTGAACTGCAACAGGAGATGCATATGGGGGTGATTTTTATCACCCACGATATGGGCGTGGTGGCCGAAATGGCCGATCGGGTGACGGTGATGCACCATGGCCGGCAGGTGGAAACCGCCCCACTGCGTCAGTTATTTGTGGCTCCCCGCCAGCAATATACCCGCGAATTACTCGCGGCAGTCCCTGCTCTCGGCGCGATGCGTGGTCAGCCGCTACCGGCAAAATTTCCACTGCCCGACGAAGGTAACTCAGCACTGGTACTTCAGCCGGATACCGTACAGCGTAATGCTCCGCCCGTATTACAGGTCCGGGATTTAGTGACCCGTTTTGATATCCGTGGTGGCTGGCTGAACCGGGTCGAACGTCAGGTACATGCCGTAGAACACGTCAGCTTCGATCTGTATGCCGGAGAAACTCTGGCACTGGTCGGCGAATCCGGCTGTGGCAAATCCACCACCGGCCGTTCACTGCTGAAACTGGCCGACAGCCAGGGCGGATCGATCACCTTTAACGGGCAGCGAATCGATCAAATCAGCGGATCGGCACTGGCGCATCTGCGCCGTGATATTCAGTTTATTTTTCAGGATCCTTACGCATCACTGGATCCGCGTCAGACCGTCGGTTTTTCCATTATGGAACCGTTGCTGGTACATAACGTGATGGATCGCGCCGCTGCTGCCGAACGGGCCAGAGAATTACTGATCAAAGTCGGTTTGCAGGCAGCCCATGCCAGCCGCTACCCCCATCAATTTTCCGGCGGACAGCGACAGCGGATCTGTATTGCCCGCGCACTGGCCTTAAACCCGAAAGTAGTGATTGCTGATGAGTCGGTGTCCGCACTGGATGTCTCTGTACAGGCAAAAATCATTAACCTGATGATGGATTTACAACAGGAATACGGTATC
Organism: Tatumella sp. JGM94; assembly: GCF_018257595.1. Lineage (NCBI taxonomy): Bacteria > Pseudomonadati > Pseudomonadota > Gammaproteobacteria > Enterobacterales > Erwiniaceae > Tatumella > Tatumella sp. JGM94. Next base: position 12,871 of record NZ_JAERJN010000015.1, read on the forward strand.
GCTTTCCTGTTTATTTCCCATGATATGGCGGTGGTTGAACGAATCAGTCATCGGGTCGCTGTCATGTATCTCGGGCAGATCGTTGAGATAGGTACCCGTCAGCAGGTTTTCGAAAATCCTCAGCATCCTTATACCCGTAAACTGATGGCTGCGGTGCCGGTCGCCGATCCGGATGCGCCGCGCCATATCAGCAGTACCCGCGTCGAAGAGATCCCGGATGCCATTTACCGGCGCGGAGAGGCCCCGCCACCGGTGACCCTGGTGCAGGTGGCTGCACAGCATTTTGTTGCACGTTGTACGGATCCGATCCGCTGACCTTTCACGACATACTGCCCTCTGCGCGCGACAGCCCGCCAGGCATAATAATCATCACAGGAGAACAGGACGATGAACCAGAAAACCGCTCAGTGGCTGATTGCCGCCGGCCTTATCGGCAGCAGTGCCGTCGCCATGCCTGCTTTTGCCGCCAAAGATATTGTCGTTGCCGTCTTGTCCGGCTTTACGACTATGGACCCGTACGATGCTAACGACACCCTGTCCCAGAGTGTGGCGAAATCTTTCTATCAGGGATTGTTTGGCTTCGATAAAAATATGAAGCTGGAGAATGTGCTGGCCGAAAGCTATACCGTCAGTAAGGACGGACTGACCTATACGTTTAAACTGCGCCCGGCAGTGAAATTCCAGGACGGTACTGACTTTACGGCAGAGGCGGTTAAAGTGAACCTTGACCGCGCCAGTAACCCCGACAGCCACCTGAAACGCTACAATCTGTTTAAAAATATCGCCCATACCGATGTCGTTGATCCTTTAACCGTTAAAGTGACCCTGAAACAGCCGTTCTCAGCGTTTATCAATAATCTGGCCCACCCGTCAGCAGTGATGATCTCTCCGGCCGCACTGAAAAAATACGGCAAGGATATCGGTTTCCACCCGGTCGGTACCGGCCCGTATCAGTTTGTCAGCTGGAACCAGACTGACGATATGAAAGTTAAAAAATGGGACGGTTACTGGAAAAAAGGTTACCCGAAACTGGATGAAATCACCTGGCGTCCGGTCGTGGATAACAATACCAGGGCAGCAATGCTGCAAACCGGCGAAGCAACGCTGGCCTTTCCTATCCCTTACGAACAGGCACCGTTGCTGAAAAAAGACAATAAACTGGATGTTGTCACCTGGCCTTCGATTATGCAGCGTTATATCAGTATGAACGTCACGCAAAAACCGTTCAGTAACCCGAAAGTCCGTGAAGCACTCAATTATGCAATCAACCGCCAGGCCCTGGTAAAAGTGGCATTCTCCGGCTATGCCACCCCCGCCACCGGGATTGTGCCTCCGGCCATCGCTTACGCCCGGACCTTCCCTGAACCGGTGTATGACCCGGCAAAAGCCCGCGAGTTGCTGAAAGAAGCCGGTTATCCGAACGGTTTTTCCACCACTCTCTGGTCGTCACATAACTACACGACGGCACAGAAAGTACTGCAGTTTGTGCAACAGCAGCTGGCTCAGGTTGGCGTTAAAGTACAGGTACTGGCTATGGATGCCGGACAACGGGCTGCACAGGTCGAAGATAAAGGCCAGAAAGAGAGCGGAGTCAGGATGTTCTATACGGGCTGGTCCGCCTCCACCGGTGAAGCAGACTGGGCACTGACACCTCTGTTTGCCACCGCATCATGGCCACCGGCGATTTTCAATACGGCTTTTTACAGTAATCCGCAAGTGGATAAAGACCTGGCCGATGCCCTGAAAACGACCGACGATGCACAAAAAACCGCCCTGTATCAGGATGCACAGAATCTTATCTGGAAAGACCAGCCATGGATCCCACTGGTGGTTGAAAAACTGGTCTCCGCCAACAATAAAAATCTGACCGGTTTTTATATTATGCCGGATACTTCGTTTAATTTTGACGATGCGGATCTGAAGTAAAATAACAGGGCTGGCAGCAATGCCAGCCCCTCCGTCAGGACAGTGAATGTTTAATTATTTTATCAAACGCCTGCTGGGTATGATCCCGACACTGATGATTGTCGCGGTACTGGTTTTTTTATTTGTTCATATGCTGCCCGGCGACCCGGCCCGGTTACAGGCAGGCGCCGATGCGGACGACAGCGTGGTCGCCATGCTGCGCCATCAGCTGGGGCTGGATTTACCCCTGCCGGTACAATTCTGGCATTACCTGCTGCAGTTAATACAGGGTGATTTCGGACAATCAATGGTTTCGAAACGCCCGGTCAGCCAGGAAATTGCCATGCGCTTTATGCCCACCCTGCTGCTGACCCTGACCAGCATGTTCTGGTCCTGCCTGTGTGGTTTAATTATCGGAGTTGTATCGGCCGTATGGCGTAACCGCTGGCCTGACCGGCTCGGGATGCTGCTGGCGGTCTCCGGTATTTCCTTCCCTGCCTTTGCCCTCGGTATTCTGCTGATGCAAATCTTCTCGGTGCAGCTCGGCTGGCTGCCGACCGTCGGGGCCGGAAGCTGGCAGCACTATATTCTGCCATCACTGACTCTCGGGGCGGCAGTGGCGGCGGTAATGGCGCGTTTTACCCGTTCATCTTTTATCGAAATTATGGATGAAGATTATATGCGCACCGCTCGCGCCAAAGGCGCATCTGAGTTTGCGATTATTTTTAAACATGGCCTGCGTAATGCCATGATCCCGGTCGTCACCATGATGGGCCTGCAATTCGGTTTTCTGCTGGGGGGATCGATTGTTGTGGAAGTGGTATTTAACTGGCCGGGCCTCGGACGATTACTGATTGATTCGGTTTCTATGCGTGACTATCCGGTGATCCAGGCCGAAGTTCTGCTGTTTTCGTTTGAATTTATTCTGATAAATCTGCTGGTTGACCTGCTGTATGCAGCGATTAATCCGGCTATCCGTTACCGCTGAGAGGACTTAATGAAAAACTGGCGACGTGACGCAGCCCTGAAAGCAATGCCGTTACTCGAAGCACATCAGCCACGCACTCCGTGGCTGGAGTTCCGGCAACGTTTTCAGCAGCAGCCGGTAGCCATGGGTGCTGCGGTGTTTATTTTACTGCTACTGATCCTCGCGGCAATTGGCCCGTGGGTCAGCCCCTATGATGCTGAAAACTTTTTTGATTATGACCGCCTCGATCAGGGACCGACTGTGGTGCACTGGTTCGGTGTCGATGCTCTGGGACGGGATATCTTTAGCCGTGTACTGGCCGGTACCCGTATATCATTGCTGGCGGGAGTGTTCTCGGTCGCGATTGGCTCGGTAATAGGTACACTGCTCGGCCTGATCGCCGGGTATTACCAGGGCTGGGCTGACCGGATCATTATGCGGATCTGCGATGTATTGTTCGCTTTCCCCGGCATCCTGCTGGCAATAGCTATAGTCGCGATTATGGGCAGCGGTATGTCTAACGTTATTCTGGCGGTGGCGGTGTTCAGCATACCGGCCTTTGCCCGGCTGGTGCGTGGCAATACCCTGGTACTGAAACGCCAGACCTTTATCGAAGCGGCCCGCAGTATCGGGGCCCCTGACCACCATATTATATTACGGCATATTTTGCCGGGTACCCTGTCGTCGATAGTCGTCTATTTCACCATGCGTATCGGTGTTTCGATTATTTCGGCTGCCAGTCTGTCATTTATCGGTCTCGGCGCACAGCCCCCCACCCCGGAATGGGGGGCAATGCTGAATGAAGCCCGTGCTGATATGGTGATGGCTCCCCATGTCGCTCTGTTCCCCTGCCTGGCGATATTTCTGACAGTACTGGCGTTTAATCTGCTGGGTGACGGGTTACGTGATGCCCTTGACCCGAAACTGCGTACTCACCGGTAACCTCCGTTCAGCCGCGGCAGCAGTACCGAGACGCTGTGCTACTTTTCTCTGCGGGCCTGCTCAGTAGCCGCTTTATGTGCTTTTCCCCGGCCATGGCATGCCGGCCGGGGAGCGGCTCTCTGCCGGGGTGAAGGATAATTAATTATTGTCAGTCACTATCCGTCCGCAGTAATAATATCAATCTGTCACTGATTATTTATAGACAGACAATCCGTCACAACCGAATGACGAAACACACGCTTAATCCCCCGCCAGGGAGGCAGCTATGTCTTGCCGGCTAAATAACCAAAAACCGATAATGCATTAAACTTCCTTAAGCTCACAATACAACAAAGATCACAGCATAATAAAAAAACACGCAAAAACATTGCTGATTCCCCCGGTAAAATCATTATTAAAACAATATAATTAAGCAGTAATGAAAATTAACCGCTGAAAAATAAATTGAAATTAAATTTCATCAGCTTAGCGATAACTAAACAGTGATTTGCTGAATAATATGACTGACTAGCAGTTAATGTTAAAAAAACACAATGACATTCATAATAAAAACCGAAAGAAATATAAAGCATCAAATAACAAAATAGCTGCGGGTGGCTGATATTTAATTTCTTCACAACATAACGCACCGGAGAAAATAGTATTTTATAAATCCATAACCAAAATTAACACTTACTTCAACATTCATACAGAGACTGAATAATGAACTGGATAGTCGGCGTGTTACGTACTTATCCTGAAATCGCTATTTTTTTAGCATTAGGGATAGGCTACTGGTTTGGCGGAAAAAGTTATCGCGGGTTTAGTCTTGGGGTAGTGACATCAACACTGATCGCTGCATTGATCATTGGTTCGGTCGGTATCGAAATATCCGCGGCAGTAAAAAGTATCTTTTTCCTGATGTTTTTATTTGCGGTCGGCTATGGTGTCGGGCCACAGTTTGTTCAGGGTATCGCCAAAGACGGGCTGCCGCAGGCGCTGTTTGCGGTGGTGGTATGCGTTATTTGTCTGCTCTGTGCAGCAATTGCTGCCTGGGCTGCGCACTTTAACTTAGGCTCTGCCGCCGGGTTATTTGCCGGTTCGCAGACCATCTCATCGTCAATGGGCTTAGCCACCGATGCTATTAACCGGCTCGGGTTACCGGCCAGTAGCACACAAGGTGCGCTAAATGATATGCCGGTTGCCTACGCGGTAACCTATATTTTCGGCACCATTGGTTCAGCGGTTTTCCTGGCGCTGATCGGTCCGAAAATGCTGGGGATTGATCTGGCTTCTGCCTGTAAAGACTATGAAGCAAAACTGGGCGGCGGCAGTGCCGGTAATATCGATGATGAAGGCACTGCCTGGCATAATTACGTGCTGCGGGCTTATAAAATATCGGCTAAATCTCCGGTCGCCGGTAAAACCATTAAACAGGTCGAACAGGAAAATAATAATAACCGGTTATTTATTGAAGGACTGCGCCGTAATGGCGAAGTACTCAATATTACCGCTGATTTACGCATTCTGCAGGATGATATTCTGGCGGTCGGCGGATCATACCAGAGTATTATTTCTGTCCTTAAGCATGCTGATGAGATCGCAGATCCGGTACTGCTGGCTCTGCCGGAAGAAGGTATCGATGTACTGGTCACCAATAAAAATTACTATGGAAAAACACTGCAGGAACTGGCATCCCGTCCGACAGCCCACGGGGTATTTATCCGTAAAATTAAACGCGGCTTACTGTCCCATGAGATTCCCGTACTACCGGGGACTGCCCTGCACCGCGGAGATGTGTTAACTATCCACGGGCTGACAAAAGATATTGAACGGGCGGCACGGGATTTAGGGGTGGCGGATAAACCGGTCAATATGGCAGATGTGTCTTTTATCGGTCTGGTTATTTTTATCGGTGCGGTCATCGGGGCAATTGTGATTAATATCGGAGGTATTCCGGTCACCCTGTCTACCGCCGGGGGGACTCTGATTGCCGGGCTGGTTGCCGGATGGCTGCGTTCGGTGCGTCCGTCTTTCGGACATATCCCGCAACCCACGGTCTGGTTTATGAATTCAGCCGGTCTGAATGTCTTTATTGCAGTCGTCGGTTTAAATGCGGCCGGAGGCTTTATTCATGGCCTGCAGACTCTGGGACTCAGTTTATTTCTGTGGGGAATATTTTCCACTCTGGTTCCGCTGATTATTTCCATGTATATCGGCCGCTGGATATTTCGTTTCCATCCGGCATTACTGTTTGGCTGCCTTGCCGGAGCACGAACCACTACCGCCGCACTGGGGATGATTTGTGATGCTGCCAAAAGTAATATTCCGGCGCTCGGATATACCGTGACTTATGCCGTAGGTAATACCCTGCTCACTATCTGGGGCATGGTGATGATTATGATCCTCTCGTAATCAGCGGGTAACCCGTTATTACAGAGAAAATATCATTATATTTAATACAGGAATAACCATGAATACGAATAATGATTTAAATAAATACTCAAACCTGAGTCCGTTTGAGCTGAAAGATGTATTAATCAGTGTTGCCAGCGGCAAATCTAACCGTATTATGCTGAATGCCGGCCGCGGCAATCCTAACTTTCTGGCCACCACTCCGCGCCAGGCGTTTTTCCAGCTGGGCCTGTTTGCCACCGCTGAAGCGGAATTGTCATTATCTTATCTGGAACAGCAACTGGGGGGGATCCCCGCGGCTGAAGGTATCAGCCACCGGTTTACGCGGTTTCTCCACCAGCAGCAGGGGCAGCCGGGGATTGATTTACTGAACAAAAGCCTCAGCTATGTACGTGACCAGTTAGGGCTGGATCCTGATGCCTTTATTCATGAGATGGTGGAAGGGATCCTTGGCTGTAATTACCCTATTCCGCCCAGAATGCTCAGTCTGAGTGAAAAGATCGTTCATGAATATCTGTCTGATGAAATGAGCAGCGATAAACTGCAGGGCCAGGAATTCGATATATTTCCGGTGGAAGGCGGTACCGCAGCCATGACCTACATTTTCAACTCATTGAAAATGAATCACCTGATCAGTAAGGGGGATAAAGTCGCGATCGGGATGCCGACGTTTACACCTTATTTCGAAATACCGCTGCTGGAAGAGTATGGTCTGGAGATAGTGACTATTAATGCCTGTGCTGAGCAGGGATGGCAATATCCGGACAGTGAACTGGATAAACTCAAAGATGATAAAATTAAAATATTTTTTATCGTTAATCCGAGTAATCCGCCTTCAGTCAGCATGAGTGAGCACGCTCTCAGCTATATTAAAAATATTGTGAAGACACAACGCCCTGACTTATTTATTCTGACTGACGATGTGTACGGAACCTTTGCTGATAAATTTAATTCGTTATTCAGTTACTGTCCTGAAAATACCGCCCTGGTCTATTCCTGGTCAAAATACTTTGGTGCGACCGGCTGGCGGCTGGGGGCTATCGCCCTGCATAAGGACAATATTCTGGATAAACAGATCACCGCGTTCCCGCAGGACATTCATCAGCGGCTGAATAAGCGCTACTCTTCCATTGTTGACGACAGCAGCAAACTAAAATTTATCGACCGGCTGGTCGCCGATAGCCGGGTGGTGGCCCTGAATCATACCGCCGGGTTATCCACCCCGCAACAGGTACAGATGGTATTGTTTTCCCTGTTCTCATTAATCGATATCAACGAGCATTACAAAACCGCACTGAAAAAACTGATCCGCCGTCGTCACCATGCGCTCTACCATCAGTTGCAACTGACCATTCCGGAAGATAAGTGGGAAGTTGAATATTATACCCTGCTTGATTTCGTCGATATTGCCAGCCGGTTATATGGCACTGAATTCGGCCAGTGGGCCCGGCAGAATGTGGACATTAATGCATTACTGTTCAGGATCGCCGACGAAACCGGTGTGGTTATGTTACCGGCATCCGGCTTCGGCACCCCGATGCCCGGCGGACGCGTTTCCCTGGCGAATCTGAATGAATACGATTATGTGAATATCGGTAAAGCCCTGAAACAAGTCGCTGCCGAAAGTTATCAGCGCTATCAGAGCTCACGATCAGCCAGATAATCCTGTCGTGCACTCACGGTATTCTGTCGTGTTTCCTGCCGCGGGCCGGGACACGACAGCCTGTTTCATCTCCCCGTTTCCGCTGATTATCCGCCGGTACTGTCCGCATATAACACAATATCGACGCGGATCGGATCACTGACAATTACCGGATATTGCCCCATAGCAAAAGACCGACGGGAAAGGGTGGTTTGTGCAGATAAACGAATACGCTGTGCAGACACACGGCGTTGCTGAGCAAATAATATCAGTGACTTACGGACATTTTTGATCTGCAGACTGCCAAATACCCGGTAACGTCCGTCAGACAGTGCCACCATCCGGTTGCTGCTGAACACTGCTTCAGGGTATTTTTCCTGATCAAAAAAAGCAGCACTTTTTAATGCGCGGGTCAGCAGCCAGTTATTGGCGTCCAGTGCAGCAATCGGTAGCCTGGCCTGCAGACGAATTTGTGAATCCTGCTGTTGATCAAAATTTATCTCTCCCTGAACAGCCGATAAACGGGCATGGTATTCCCGCACCCCAATCATTTGCCAGTATAATTCGAGATGGCTGAGCTGCGGATTAATCAGATACTGTCCGGCTACCCCTGCTAACGGGAGACAGGCAACAATCATCACCAGTAATTTTATGGCCGGGGACATACCTTTTCCGCCCGATAACTTAACAGACTCCGATGATAAACGCTTCGCGTAGGATTTAACAGCGACAGGCTCCCGGCCGCGGCAGCCTGTTTCCGGGCCGCTATCGGGCCGCTGTCTCAGCGTTTTGTGGCAGAATAAAAGGTTCCCCCAGAGTCAGCATCAGACGATTCGCCCAGGCAAAGAAAGCTGCTGACTGAATCAGATCCGTTATTTCCAGCACCGGGAGAGAGAGATCACTCAGGGTCCGCAGGTGTGTCGCAGTCAGTTGCGGAGGCGTCAGAGACAGGGCCGCAACCGCCTCAATTTCGGCCTGCCAGCGCTCTGACTGTCCGGCGGATAACGGGTCTCCCGGCTGAACCTGTAGCAGCAGTGCCACTTCATCACGTTTCTTAGACAACTGGCTGGCCTTACGGGCATGGACCGAAGCGCAATAAATACAGCCATTCACTTTACTGGTCACCGCTGCCGCCAGCTCACGCTCGGCGCGGGGCAATCCGCCGGGCGTATAAAAAATGCCTTTATCGGTTAATGTCCGCTGTTCCAGTACCGGCAGATCACGCCCCAGTAAACGGAAATATGCCGAGTTCTGATGGCCAAAACCTGTCAGGATCTCCTGCTGTTGCGGAGTAAACTCTGTCAGTGGTTTTGGCGCTAACCAGGGCTCCCAGCCAAGAGTTTTCTGGGTAAACGCGACCGGGGCTGGTTGCTGTTGTTGTGTCTGCGGGTGAGTATGCCAGCGGCCTGCACACACCAGAGGGTTAGGCTCACCGGCAGAAGGGGCCTGGTGATCTGCCAGTAACCGGAAACCGCTGATTAACCGGCTCTGGAAACTGACAAAAGCAATCAGCTGTGCCAGGGTGACAATAGTGTCTGTCTGCCAGCCAGCCTGCTGCAAGTGCTGTATATCATCCGGCCCGCACGCCACCGGCTCGAACGTCAGCCGGCGGGCAAAACTCAGGGCCGCCGTCAGCGCGGCAGAAGGCTGCGCCGCCGGACTCAGGGACGCATAATGTTGTTGTAATGCTGTGAGCTGGTGCCAGGCCGCCACTTGTGCCGCAATCAGGGTACGCAGGGCCAGCGGAAAGTCATCACTGCCGCGACTGAACAGCGCCTGATAACTGCCCTGTGTATGTTCGGTTGCCTGCTGACGGATTACGCGGCTTTCAGCCAGTTCAGAGCCGGCGCTGATACCCGCTAAATACTGAACCACATCATAATTTTCACTCATAGAGACCTCTCCGGTAAAGACTCCGGGGCAGTATTACGCAGCACCGGGGTAATATAACGCGACAGTAATTCCAGCGAACGCAGTACATCCCCGTGTTCCGGCTCCACGGAATGAACCTGGAAGGAGATATCCGTGACCCGTGACAGGCAACTGTCACGCAGCAGAGATGCCAGTACATCCGGCGGGTCGCCGATATGCGCATCAAACTGCCCGATATAGTCGTCAAGGGTTTCACCCCGCAACTGATGACCCGACTGGCGGTAACCTTCGGCCTGCGCCGTCAGGCCAGGTAACGCAATCTTACGGGCATACTGCCGGTCATCGGCGACAAACGCGGTACGGGATGCCAGAATCCGCGGTTCAGTTCCGGCAGGCAGAGCCGCCAGATAGGCATCAATCAGCGGATTTTGCAGTTCATCCAGAGCCAGTCCCGGCTGACCCGCCGGTCGCGGCTGGGTACGGGATAACATCAGCCCGAGGCCTGCTTTACCGGCTCTTTCCGCGCCTTCGGCGGAGAAAGTGGCAATCCAGAGTTTATCTATCAGTTGCGGGGCCGCAGGGTACAGGCAATTCGCGGTCTGCTGTAACGGTGCCCCTCGCAGCCCCTGCTGTAAAACAGCCAGATTCGCGGCAAACGTCTCCGCCCGCTGATCAAAAGTTTGTCCGAAAGGTTCAAACGAGCCCGGGGTTCCCCCGGAGCCCAGCCCCAGTTCCAGGCGCCCGCCGATCAGCAGATCAAGTACCGCGGCATCCTCTGCCACCCGTATCGCATTTTCCATCGGCAGGGTGATAATCGCCGTCCCGAGACGGATTTTCCTGGTATGGGCACCGGCATGGGCCAGGAATAATAACGGCGACGGCAGCCCGCCTTCATGCTCATGAAAATGGTGCTGGGCGACCCAGGCACTGTCAAAACCCAATGCCTCCGCATGGCAGACCTGTTCTGTTGCCAGCCGGTAACGTTCTCCGGCCGGCGCTTTTTCCAGTAACCGGGTAAAAAAACCTATCCGTTTTGCGGTCATATATGCACCTCCTGCGCTGGCGTAAATGAGGGTATCGCAGTAATCAGCTGCCGGGTGTATTCGTTCTGTGGCGCAGAAAACAGCTGTTCGGTACTGCCATGTTCTACCAGCTGACCGTTACGTAATACGGAGACCTGATGAGCAATACGGCGTACCACCTGTAAATCATGGGTAATAAATAAATACGTCAGTGACAGCTTTTGCTGTAATTCCCTGAGTAATGTCAGGATCTGCGACTGCACCGTAACATCCAGCGCCGAGGTTGCCTCATCCAGTACCAGAATTTCCGGCCGGAGGATCAATGCACGGGCAATCGCCACCCGCTGCCGCTGTCCTCCGGATAACTGATGCGCCCGCCGTGATAACAGGGACGGATCTAAGGCTACCTGAGCCGCAGCGGTTTCCACCTGTTGCTGACGCTGCTGTCGTGTCAGATTATGAAAATTGAGTAACGGCTCTTCAATCACCGAGAACAGGGTCTGACGCGGGTCAAGAGATGAAAAAGGGTTCTGATACACGAACTGGATTTTCTGTCGTAACTGCCGCCAGCCCTGGCGGGATAAGCTGGCGACACTCTGTCCGCTGATTTCGATACTGCCACTGTCTGCCTGTTCAAATCCCAGCAGAATACGGGCCAGAGTGGTTTTTCCGGAACCTGACTCGCCGACCAGTGCATGGGTCGTGCCCCGCAGTACTGTCAGAGAAATATCCTGCAACGCCTGCATCTGCTGGCGATGATTAAGAGAAAATCGCTTACGGACTGCCTGCATACGGATTACCGCAGGGCTGTCAGGCTCCGCGACCGGCAGCGGGACAGCCGTATAGTTTTGTCGTACATCAGCCAGTAATTGTGCAGTATAAGGGTGCTGTGGCTGACGGATCACCTGCGCTGTGGTGCCCTGTTCCAGTAACCGCCCTTCTCGGAATACCGCCAGCCGGTCTGCATGTTCACTGGCCAGGGCCAGATCATGGGTAACGAACAGTACCGCAGTCCCGTAGTCATGTCGCAATTCATCAATCAGCGTCATGATATGTTTTTGTACCGTAACATCCAGTGCGCTGGTGGGTTCATCGGCAATGATCAATGCCGGTTTTAAAGCAATGGCAATAGCAATTAATACCCGTTGTTTCATGCCCCCGGACAGCTGATGCGGATACTGAAGAATTCGCTGTTGCGGATGACTCAGTCCGACCCGTTGGAACAGTTCTGTCACACGCTGCCGGCGCTGACGACGTGACAGGCGATCCCCGCCCAGCAACAGCACTTCTCCCACCTGCTCACCCAGCGTTTTTAACGGGTTAAGGGAGTCAGCCGGATCCTGCGGGATCAGTGAAATCTGCGATCCCCGCAAACTGTCCAGCCTGGCGGAAGACCACTGGCTGATATCTTCGCCATTAAACCGGATATGGCCTGCGCTGCGGCGGCCATTTTCCGCTAACAAACCGATAACCGCCTGAGCGGTGGTCGTTTTTCCTGACCCGGATTCACCCACCACTGCCAGCATTTCACCGGCATTCAGAGTCAGGCTGATACTATGGACGGTCTCCCGCCACTGGTCAGCGGAATGATAAGCAATACTCAGCTCTTCCAGTTGTAACACCGGCAATCTCTGCAGGGTCATGAGACTTCTCCTGAAAAATAGCGGCTGATGCGGTTAGCTGCCAGCACCACCACAATAACCACCCCGCCCGGGAAAGCAGCCAGCCACCAGGCCGTTGCCAGATAATTACGCCCTTCGGCAATCAATAATCCCCATTCCGGTACCGGTGGCGGGCTGCCAAATCCCAGAAAACTCAGGGTTGAGAGTGCCAGAATAGCCTGACCAAACTGTAAGGCGGAAAACGCCAGCAGCGTGGGTAAGGCATTTGGCAGGACATGTCGCAGAAAGACCGATAAAAAGTGCCCGCCGCTGCCAAATGCCGCCTCGATATAATCCTGATGACGGATACGTAATACCTCGGTGCGCGACAGACGGGCAAAATTTGCCACCGAAGCACAGCCCACGGCCAGCGCCGCATGCAGAGTTCCGGCTCCCAGCAGGATAATAATGCTCAGCGACAATAACAGTGCCGGTATTGATAGCAGTACATCCACCAGCCGCATAACCAGGTTGTCTATCCTTAAACGACTGAAACCCGCCAGCATGCCGACAGCGCCGCCCGCCACCAGCCCGACAGCAACCGCCGCAGTCGCAGCCGATAATGACCAGCGGGTGCCATAAATAATCCGGCTTAACAGGTCACGCCCCAGCTGATCGGTACCCAGCCAGTGATGACTGTCGGGAGGGGTCAGCTGGATACCGGCAATACCATCATAGGGGTTGTAGCGGGTAAACCACTGGGGAAACAGGGCAGCCAGTATTGCCAGTACAATCACAGTGGTGGCCAGCAGTAATCCCGGTTTGAGATCAGGACGCCGCCGGGGGCTATGGGCAGAAACGCTTAACAGACTGGTCATACTCATAGTTTCCTCCCCGACAGACTATTCAGGCGCGGATCGAGTAACGGAGTCAGCAGATCTGCCAACAGATTACTCACCACATAGGACAGCGCTGATATCATCACTATGGCTTGTAATACATTTTCGTCTCTGGCGTTGACTGCCTGCCAGGTCACCTGTCCCAGCCCGTTCAGCCCGAAAACCGTTTCAGTGACCAGTGCTCCGGCAATCAGCTCACCGAGCAGCAGACCGGCCACCGTCAGCAGTGGCAGGCTGGCGTTCCGCAGAATATGGCGAAACAGCACCCGACGCTGGCTGGCTCCGCGGGCGCGGGCAGCGGCGACAAAAGGCCGGGTACGTACCTGATCAATACTGCGCATAAAAATCTGTGCCAGCGGCGCGGCAATCGGGACCGCCAGGGTGATCACCGGCAGGATCATTCCGCCGATCGGCGATGGATTGATCACTGAGACCCAGTTCAGTTGAAAAGAGAAGATCTGGATCAATACGATCCCCAGCCAGAATACAGGCAGAGAAACCAGTAATGACGGTAGTGAAAGCAGTATGTTACGCAGCCAGTTCAGCCCCGGTAACCAGGCGAGGATCGCCAGCCCGGGGCCTGCCACCAGCGCCAGCAGAAAACCGGGGATCACCAGTTTCAGGGTCTGTGGCAGGTTAGTCGCCAGCACCTGGCTGACCGGCACCCCCAGCTGGACCGAATAGCCCAGATTACCATGCAGTATCGCCAGTAAAGCCGAAATATACTGCTGCCAGCCGGGTACCCCCTCACCGTATAACTTACGCATCTGAGCAATCTGTTCCGCACTCAAACCCAGCGAAGGATCAAGGAATTTGATCATAATCGCGTCGCCGGGCAGTAGCTGCAGCAGAATAAAAGACAGTGTCCACGCCGCCCATAACACCAGAACGCCCTGTAACAACCGTTGCAGTAAATAGCGTGCCATTATCCGGTCTCCCGCTTATTTCTTAGCCAGCCAGGCATCGTAAAATGACGGACGTCCGACGGCTTCAAAACTGATCCCTTTCAGCCATTTAGCCCCGGCAAATACCTGCGGTTCTTCAAAGACAGGGATTACATAAGCCTGTTCCAGCAGATAACGCTGAGCCTCGCCGGTCAGTTTCAGACGCTGAGCGTTATCCGTTTCCTGCGAGATCTTCAGTAACAGCTGATCGAGTTTGTCATCACGGAAATGTTTAACCTTATCGCTGAGACCACCTTTTTGCAGCAGTGCATCACGGTTTGTCGGATAAAACATACTTTTAATCACATCAGGATCCGCCCGGCCGACCTCAGAAACGGTCAGCGGTGCTTTCAGCGGGTCGAGGTTATTCAGTACCGTTGTCCCTGCATCAGCCGGACGCACATTCAGTACCACGCCGATTTCACGCCACTGGCGGGCAATCAGCTGCAGGACTTCCTTGTTCTGGGGTTGAGGCAGAGAAACGTAAACACTCAGTGATAACGGTATTCCCTGCTTCTGACGGATACCATTGCTGCCGGGCAGCCAGCCGGCTTCATCCAGTAATTTCTTCGCCTGTTGAGGATCACTGGTCAGCAGGTTTTTTAACGGTATATACCCCGGGGCGGTCGATGCCAGTACCGAGGTTGCGGCCGGATAGTTGTCAGAAAACAGGGTTTCCACAATTTGCTGGCGGTTTGTTGCCAGGGAAAGTGCTTTGCGTACACGAATATCAGAGACCCGCGGGTTATCCGGACGGAAACTCAGGCTGTCATTGACACCACGGGTGGCTTCGGCATAGACCGGCAGATGCTGTGCTGTAACCCGTTTCTCATCATAAGCCTGTATCTGACGGATAAAGTCAGCCTGTCCGGCCAGCAGTGCACCGATGCGGACACCATCTTCCGGCGTCACAATCAATTTAATCCCGTCGAGATAAGCCGGTCCCTGATGCGGATCATTACTCGGTCCCCAGTGATAATCCGGACGGGCCACCAGATCCAGTTCATGACCCAGGGTTTCTGATTTCACCACAAAAGGCCCGGAACCGATAATATTGCGTGCATCACCCAGCTGATCGAAATTTTTATCTAATGTGGATAATGACACCAGACCGGAACCTATGGTCGATGTCCCTTGTAAAAACCCTGGTGAAGGCTTTTTAAAATAGAATTTTACGGTCAGCGGATCAATAACCTGGCTATGATCGTAATTATTAATCACTTCTGAGACCGGAAAATGTTTTTCTCTATTTCCCAGACCATAAGTATCAAAATTTTTCGCAACCGCTGCGGCATCCAGCGGAGTACCATCAGAAAAAGTGACTCCCGGACGTAATTTAAATGTCCATTCCGTCTTTTGCGGATTACTGCTCCAGCTTTCGGCAATCCAGGGTTCAATGGCCAGTGTTTTAGGATTCTGCCAGGTCAGTTTATCGGTTAACTGGTTGAGGATACCGCCATTAGGGTAAAAGCCGCCCGCCGGAGGATACAGGTTAGTGTGTGCCTGCTGTTCCAGATAAATTAACGTTCCCCCGTGCTGTGGATTATCTGCTGACCAGGCAGGCAGGGATGCCACCAACAGCGATACCAGTATCTGTTTTTTAAATCCTGCGACGCGCCATCTTTTCATCCACTGCCTCTTTATTATTGTACTCAGACCGTTATTCATAATAAGAGCCACTGTTTTCAGAATTGAAATAACAAAAATGGCATAGCTTGTGTGAAAAAAAACTATCCGGAAGTCATACTTTTCCGGCCATACGTTGTGCCTTTCTGCCCGCCGGTTGTTAGGGGATTGCAGATGTAAGCCTGTCAGGATGTGGATATATCCGCTGTATATACCGTTCAGGAATATATGCGAAGTTTTAATTATTTACCCCGCTAAATAATTTTTTTTATTTTAACGGGGCAACTCTTAAAAAAAGTGAATATCATGAACTTCCAGCAACTAAGAATTATCAGGGAGGCTTCCCGGTGCCAGTTCAATCTGACAGAAGTGGCCAAAACGCTCTATACCTCACAATCGGGAATTAGTCGCCATATCCGTGAACTGGAAGAAGAACTGGGGGTGGAGTTGTTTATCCGTCATGGTAAACGGATGCTTGGCCTGACAGGACCCGGTAAAGAAATGCTGACCATTGCGCGGCGTATTCTTGACGATGCCGGTAAAGCACGCCGGTTAGGCGAATTATTTACCGGTCAGCAAGACGGGATACTGACCATCGCCACCACCCATACCCAGGCCTGTTATTCACTGCCCGATAAAATAAAACTGTTTCGTGAACTCTATCCGAATATTCGCGTGGTACTGAACCAGGGCACGCCGGAAGAAATCCGTGCCATGGTCAGTGCCGGTACTGCCGACCTGGGGATTGCTTCCGAAGTACTGTCAAACAGTGAGGCACTGCGGGCCTTCCCGTGGTTTAAATGGAATCATAAAGTACTGATCCCGCGACAGCATCCGCTGGCCGGCCAGCCCGATGTGACTCTGGAACACCTCGCCGCCTGGCCATTAATTACCTATCGCAGTGGTATGACAGGACGGTCAGCCATCGATCAGGCTTTCGAAAGCGCCTCCCTGAAAACCGATATTGTACTGAGTGCCCAGGACTCGGATGTCGTAAAAACCTACGTAAAACTGGGCATGGGGATCGGTATTGTGGCAGAAACGGCAGTGACTGATGCCGATGAGGGGATCAGCGCACTCGATGTCCGCCATCTGTTTGCCGCCAGTACCGTCTGGATGGCCGTAAAACGCGGCCAGTTGCAACGGGATTATCTGTGGCAGTTTATGATGCTGTGTAACCCTAACCTGTCAGTTGATGAACTAAAAGCCAGCGCGCTGCAAAGCACGGCCTCGGGTGAAACCGCCTACAACTTTGAAATCTGACGGCTGCCGCCTGAGCGGCAGCCCTTCCTGTCAGGCCTCACCGTCTGACGGGAAACGAACACCGGTCTGGCGACGTATTTCTGTCAGTAACTGTGAGGTGATCAGGCTGACCTGTAATCCCTGATGTTCCACCTGCAGGCCGGCCACCAGCCCGGCAAAGACTTCTGCCTCATTTCGCATCGAATTATCATATTGCGCGACACCGATAGCCTGCGGCTGACCGCCGCGCGGATACAGGGTCAGTCCTTCACAGGTTGAAATTTTATCCACCAGCAGTGATCCCTGCTCCCCCTGAATCTCACTACTCAGCACAGAGTCGCTGACCTTGGAATGCAGAATAGTTACATCAAAATCGCCATACTCCAGAATAACCGAACCATGGGCATCCACACCGCTCTCCAGCAGACTGGCCTGAGCCACCACCCCCTGCGGTTTGCCCCATAGGGCCACCGCACTGGCCAGCGGATAGAAACCAATATCCATTACCGAGCCATTGGCAAACGCCGGGTTAAAAGTATTCGGATTTTCCCCGGCCAGATAACGGCCATAACGGGAAGAATACTGGCAGTACTGTAACAGGACTTTCCGTAACGTTCCCAGCCGCGGCAGCGTTTCATAAATTACCCGAAAATTAGGCAGGCAGGCGGTTTTAAAGGCTTCAAACAGCACCACCTGATGCTCTCTGGCGCAGGCCACCATTTTTTCAGCCTGCTGAATATCTGCAGCAAACGGTTTTTCGCAAATGACATGTTTACCCTGTTGCATAAACAGGCAGCTCTGTTCACAGTGCAGCGAATTCGGGCTGGCAATATATACCGCATCAAACAGGTCACTTTTGGCCAGTTGCTGCAAATCGGTAAACAGAGTCGTGTCTGCATATTTTGCTGCAAAAGATTCAGCCTGCGCCAGACGACGGGAATAAACGGCAGTCAGCTGGTACAAGCCGCTTTCCAGTGCCGCTGTCACAAAACTATCGGTGATCCAGTTAGTACCTATTACCGCTAAACGTAACATTGCATGCTCTCCCGAAAAATAGCGTATCGCTTCAGCATAATGCTAATTACTACCGAAGTCGTTTGCTGCTGGCACAACCGGTGCTGTTTCAGCTAAAAGGATCACAGAACTGTCATCTGCTGCTGTCATGCTGAACATGATGATTCATTATTTCGCAACCTGGAGGTTCCCTGATGGCGACAACTTACGCGGTGCAAATTGAAGATATCCTGGCGGCGGGTCAGCGTTACCTGTCCGATGACCTGCTGAGTCCGGAACGGGCCGCGGCCCGTGACCGGGAAGAATATGATGATCAGGGCAGCGCCACTGAACTCTGTTTTGATGAATAACCGATCCACTGCTGTGGTATTCTGCCGCCCGTGATGCGGGCGGTTACCCGCGGTTATGGCAGTAGCATCACCTGCGGTTTCTGCTGCGGCCCTTCCGTACTGACCCTGAGTTCTGCCTGATACCAGCGCTCTAAAATATCCTTTCTCAGTACCTGCTGCGCGGTTCCTTCTGCCACCAGCGATCCCTGATGTAACAGTAACACCCGGTCCGCCCATAAGGATGCCTGGTTAAGATCATGCAGTACACTGCATACCATCAGTTTTCCCTGCCGTGTCAGCCGGTGCAGTAAGCGAAGGATCTGCTGCTGGTGGTAGAGATCCAGCGCAGAAGCCGGTTCATCAAGAAATAAAAAGCCCTGCGGTTCGCCGTCACGCCATAGCTGTGCCAGTACCCTCGCCAGCTGTACTCTTTGCTGTTCACCGCCGGATAATTGCAGATAATTGCGTTCCAGCAGCACCTGACAACCAGTCAGTGCGGCGACTTCTCTGACGATCTGCTGCTGTGGCTGTTGCTGGCGTGGCCAGACCGCCCTGCCAAGGCTGATGACCTGGCGCACCGTCAGGGAAAATGTCAGTGTATTTTGCTGACGCATCACTGCCCGCTGCCGGGCAAGCAACCGGCCGGGCCAGTCAGCCAGCGGTTTACCCTGTAGCAGACACTGTCCGCTGTCCGGCGCAAGATAGCCACTGAGTACCCGCAGCAGGGTCGACTTCCCGGCCCCGTTTGGCCCAATCAGCGCGACCATTTCTCCGGGGACAAATTGCAGACAGATATTACACAACAGCTGGCGTTGCCCGCTGATGACTCCGACCGAGCGTGCCGTCAGTTCATACATCCCCGTTCTCCCGCTGCCGACGGATAATCATCCAGAATAACCAGGGCGCACCGATCAGACTGGTCAGCAACCCGACCGGCATTTCGGCCGGTGTTACCAGAGTACGAGCCAGGGTATCCGCCAGCAGCAGTAAGATAGCGCCACTGAGGGCCGATGCAGGTAATACCATGCGGTGGTCACTGCCAAAACACAGACGCATCAGATGCGGGATCACCAGTCCGATAAAGCCAATCACACCACTGACCGAGACCGCGGTGCCGACCAGTAAGGCATTCAGCACCAGTAACTGACGCCGGGTCCGCAGTACATTTACCCCCATATAATGGGCATCTTCTTCTCCCAGTTGCAGCATATTAAGCTGTCCGGCACAACATAAACTCAGGATTGCCGCAGGCAGGATCAGCACCGCACAGACTGACAGGGCTGGCCAACTGGCCAGGGCGAGACTGCCCATGCCCCACAGGGAGAGCTGACGCAATTGTTGATCATTACTGATCCATGAGAGCACCCCGACACTGGATCCGCAGAGGGCATTGATCGCCACACCGAACAGTAATAAACGTGACAGATGTCCGCGGGTAACACGGCTGAGTTTAAAGATCAGTACCGTGACCAGCATGCTGCCGGTAAAAGCCGCCAGCATCGGCAGCCACATTACCAGCACCGGCGGGAGTGCCAGCGGAATAACTATCGCGACTGCCACAGCCAGTCCTGCGCCACTGCTGATCCCGAGTAGTCCGGGGTCAGCCAGAGGATTACGGAACAGCCCCTGCATAACACTCCCCGATACGGCCAGTGCTATTCCGACCAGGGCTGCCAGTAATACCCTGGGTAAGCGGATATTCAGCCAGATATTACGCTCCAGGCTCCCCGGGGCCTGATGCCATAAACTGGCCAGGGATAACTTTATTGCGCCTGACTGACTGGCCACCAGTAATGTCACCAGCAATACCAGCCCCAGCGTGCCTAACCAGAGAAGTGAGCGCTGACTATTGTGCATCAATTTTTTCTGCATCCTGGCGTAAGCGGCGTATTGCCTGTGGTGTATCCGGGCCGAATCCCAGCAAGGCCATCTGGTCAACATACAATAACCGCTGATGCTGCCCTGCCGGCGTCATGGCCAGGCCCGGCAACTGCCAGACGTTAGACGGCCCGCCCAGGGCCGCCACGCCACCGGCATCCATCAGTACCAGATCCGGTGCGGCAGCAATAATGCCCTCAGCAGACATCGGTTGGTAATGAGGCACACTGCCCATCACATTAATCAGTCCGGCACTGCGGATTGCCACATCTGCAGCGGTCTGATTACCGGCCACCAGGGTCGTCATACCACTGTTTGCCATAATATATAGCGCCCTGATAGCTAAGGGATGAGACGGGATAGCCTCGGTTTGCTGCCTGACCTGCTGTAATAATGGCTGTGCCGCGACATTTTCGTTAAGTGCGGCGGCAATAGTGGTGATCTTCTGCAATATGGCAGGCAGTGAGTTTTCTCCGCTCACAGGCACCACCTTCACCCCTGCCTGTGAAAGCTGTTCCAATACCTGCGAAGGTTTGGCCTGTTCACTGACCAAAACCAGCGATGGTGTCAGCGCCAGAATACCTTCTGTATTCAGCTGACGCATATAACCGACATCCGGTAATTTTCTGGCCTGTAGCGGACGAATACTGGTACTGTCACGCCCTGCCAGTTGCTGACCGGCCCCCAGTGCATAAACGATTTCGGTGACATCACCGCCGATGGAAACAATGTGCCGGGTGGCAAACACCGGTAATGCCAGCAGACACAGTATCAGGCCGGCGATTTTCATACGGCCAGGTCTCCGGTGAGGGATTCGATCTGCTCACGCCACTGCCGCTGTTCCGGATTTCCCTCACTGCGCTGTCCATAAAGCTGGATTATCTGCCTGCCGTCGGCAGCAAATAATTCCAGACTGGTGACATGTCCGTCAGCGGTCGGCTTACGGGTGATCCAGCTTTCCGCAATCTGCTGATCCTGAAGATGCAGGGTAAAGTCCCGGTTAAATATATTCAGCCAGCCTTCCCGGGAGGTGATGTTCCCGATAACGCCGGTGAAGATCTGCGTACAGCCACGGTTAGCGGTGAAAATCATAATTTCGTTGCCGGCCTGCTGCACCAGTGCCAGCAACTGTCCCAGTGCCTGTGGGCCGACCTGTTGCGCCAGATCATTACTGACTGCCGAAAAAGCCTGCTGTCTGCTGATATTATGACGACCAAGCAAACGGAAAAACTGATGTACATCGGTCATTTCACGCCATTCCTGCTCAACCTGTTGTGCATCAAATTGCTCAGAAAACTCTGCCGCCGGAGTAGTATTCAGTGACAGTATTTGCGGATGTGGCAGCACAAACCGGGTGATCAGTGCCTGCCAGGCCGGAAGATCTGTCTTTCCGGTGGTATAAATTTTTAGTACTGCCGCTCCCTTATCATCAAAGATCTGAATACTTTTCCGTTCACCACCGGCTGTCTGCTCCTGAAGATAAAAAGCACTTTGCCATTCAGAGATAAAGAAACGTAAATCCAGCTGGCGCGGGTTAAGGACCAGCCCTGCCCAGGGGCCAATATGCAGATTATGGTAGCTGCCGGTCTGTTGATGAACCGCATACTCATTGCGGGAAATATTTTTGGTTTCCCCGACCCCTTCCAGGGCCTCCAGTAATGCCGGGAAATCGGCACGCAACTGCTGTACGCCTTCAGCCATTCTGGCCTGCAGCAGTGCGGCCTCACTGATACCGATCATTTTTGCCAGATCCCGTGCACGGACTGACGGATGTTGTCGCTTTAATTGCAGATATTGCTGATAAACTGTGTTCATATAGGCTCCTTACTTCTCTGTTCCCTGAGTGCCCTGCCGCAGCGACAAGGCAGATAATAAATAATCAGAAATCGACGTTCAGTCCGAGCTGGAAAGTACGGCCCGGCATCACGGCTAACGCAACATTATTACGATCCTGTGGCGTGGAGGTTTTCAGTTCACGGCTGCTCAGATAATCAATATATTTACGGTCCGTAATGTTATAGACACCACCGCTCAGTTTGACATTTTTCGTCACCCGCCAGTATGCGGTGGCATCGACCATACCGTAGCCCGGGATGCGCATATAAGGGCTGTCCTGTGAGGTAACCGTACCGGTAGTGATGGTATCTCGTGTGGTTTGCTGCGCCTGTTTTCCCTTCACAAAGGTCGCGGTTACCGCACTCCCCCAGCGGCCTGATGGATCATCCCACGCCACTCCCGCCACGGCCTTCATCGGCGCCACACTGTCCAGATCGGTATAGCTGTCACCACTCAGAGAGGACTTCGATTTGCCTTGTGTATAACCCAGCGCCAGACTGGCGCTCAGACCATCAGCAGAGTCGATCCAGTGGCCGATATTGATTCGGGTATTGATTTCACCACCATAGATAAAGGCTTTATCCCGGTTTTCGGCCTGGTAAATAGTGTAGATATTGGACGGTACACGGCTGAACATACCCGGTGAGCTGCTGCGGTTATAACGTGTATAAGCAATAAAATTATCGTACTGGTTATAGAACAAGGAACCGCTGAAAGTCACCCCGGGGATCAATTGCCCGGTCAGGCCCCATTCAAAGTTATTACTGGTTTCGGTTTTCAGGGCTGAATTACCAATCAGGGCATATTGCCCGCGTCCCGCATAACTGGATCCCAGGTTCCATGAGCCATAAAGCTGGCTGGCATCCGGAAACTCAGCGCCGCGCTGATACTTAATATAGGTCAGTAATTGCGGATTCAGGGAGTATTGCAGGGTCAGAGACGGTAATATCTGAGTATCACTGCTGCCTGAACCGTACAGGGTACTGACCGCGTCCGTTGTCAGTACCGAACTACCGGCAGTCAGTGAAGAGAGGTTCTGTGGTCTGGTTTTCTGGTAGGCAACACGGACTCCCGGCGTAATCGCGAAATTATGCTCCCGGATAGCAAAGTTGATCCGATCGCGGACAAAAGCGCCGAGTCGGGTAGATTTACTGTCTGCTTCAGGCTGCATTACCGAATAATAGGCCAGTGGTAGCGGCGACTGGCTGAACGGGCGTTTGGTCGTATCTTCGCTGGCATTCAGACCAGCACTCAGCTCATGACGCCCTGTAGTTTTACGCCATTCACTGCTCAATCCGATACTGTCTGTATTGTAGTCAGAATGAGTCCGGCCAATCACACCGGTATCGTAGGGAGCCAGAGTATTGTCATGAGCACGGGTTTTTTGCCAGTAAAAACGGGTGGTCAGTGAATCAATCCACGTAGTTAACGGCGTATATTCATCCTGCAGATTTATCCCTGCACGCCGGGTCGCGCTGGACTGGTGACTGGTACCAATAACAGCGGTACCGCCGGAATCCCAGGTATCATAGTGGGTGTGATTGGTTTTATCGTAGTAACTGAAGGTACCTGTCAGTGTGTGCAAATCATCAGGCTGCCAGATACCCGTGGCCAGAAATGCCGTCGAATGCCAGTTAGCAGGATAGGCAGACAGGGTTCCGCTGTTATTCCGGGTTTGCTGGCCATCACGCCGGCTGAGGACAAAAATTCCGCGCAGTGCTTCGTCTCCCGCCGCCGCAGTAATACCGTTGTGCCAGCCACGGTCGGAAGAGTCGTAATCGGACTGATAGCCAAAATAACTTGATTTATCAGGACTCAGATAATCATCAGGAGATTTGGTACGGAAAGATACGATCCCGCCAATAGAGGTATTCGGCTGGGAAACCGCGGTCGCGCCGGCATCAATATCCATGACACCGAACAGATAGGGATCAATATAATCACGCCCGATACCAAAGGTATTTACTCCTGTACGACCAACATACCCCCGGCCGGTTGCTGAAGGTAATTCCACGCCATCCACATCAATGCCGACACGGTTACTTTCCATGCCCCGGATGTTGTATCCCGTATAGCCGCCGCGGTCAAAGCCACTCTTACCGTTACCGGATCCGCCACTGGCGCCGGTCGCACTGACCAGCGTCTGGTAGCGCATTAAGCTGCCAAAATCATTCGCCCCCTGTTTCTGCATCTGCTCTGCGGTGAGTGTTTTCCGGTTATCAGCCCTGAGCTGTGGAGCTGCCGCCCGGACGGTAATTTGAGCCCCGGCGTCCTGATCATCTCCGGCAGAGGGGCTGTCCGTTGCTGCTAAGCTACAGGCAGCATGTACCGAGATCGCAATTGCGGTAACCTGAAATAATACGGGTTTGATTTTGCCCTGATTTATAAATTTATGCATAGTAAAAAGTCCAGACACGCCAAAAATGTCGTTTGCAGGCAGATAAATGCAAACGAATGATTTGATTATCCCCTGATAGGTTGTGCGTTTATTCGCCTCTTTTTTGGGGAATGATAATCTATATCAAAATGATAACCATTATCAATAGTGGGAGGGGTAAATTTGTGAACCTCTCAGCTGCAGACATCCGGGCCTGCGGGAGGTTGTGGCATGGCTGTTAATGCTGTCAGTAGCAGTATTGGCCGACAACCCATTGAACAGTAAAAGCGGTTAACATAATCGCTGGCAGACTAAAACTATCGGGGAATTACTTAATCAAAACAAAACAATAATTAACAAAATAAAAACAACTCATTAAACTAAATTATTGAAATGAATAAACAGCAGTCGTTTTTATACTGCTGTTTATCCCTGTGAATGCCATTTCCAGGGTAATGAAGGATAAAATGTAGCTACATTTCCGGCCGGAAAAAATTCATTCCATCACTTCTTACGACTAACACCCTGTCCTTTTTCAAAAATTATGAAAAGTTCAAAATTAAAATAATAATAAGATTATTCCTAGATGGCAGCGATTGTCCGTTGTTCCTTTCTTGCCATCGGTGCACATATAATTCGCTCCAGACTCTCTATTGTTTTAAACGTGCAGGAGCAGGTTATATCCTGACACTGATAGTATGCTTCCTTGGTTGTATCGGTTAAGTAACGGCTTGTACGAGTGTGGGCCGGCTTGTTACAGATCGGGCAACGCATCATAAGTACCACCTATTTTTCACTGAATAATTTTAAAACAAAAAGAGGTATAATTGATCAATCACTGCATTAATGATTATTAATAAATTAAAGATTCTATCTTCTTTTTATCTGGCTGTAGATACTTATTTATCCTCCCAAACAAAGCTATCATTATCTGGTCTGTCACCCACTACACAACAATGTATTTTTTTATAACGTGTTTTGTTGTGTGGGTTATTACAAAATAGAATACGTTTTAATTATATTTCCCGACGTGCTCTTATTAAACCTCATTCAATTACGGAGGTTTAAAATGAAAAACTTAATCGATAAAGTGAAAACGACTGCCTGGAGCCGTGCTGACGCCCTGAAAGTTCACAGTGATGATCCGACAACGACTCAGCCGCTGGTTGGCCTTGATTTCCCGGTAATGAGTGATGAGCTTTTTATCTGGGATACAATGCCATTAAAGAAATATGACGGGAATATTATTTCGGTAAACGGCTGGTCTGTCATTTTCACCCTGACTGCCGAGCGTCAGCCAGAAGTATATAAAGATGCTGACGGTAATTATGATATTGACAGTGACTGGACCAATCGTCACAGCCGTGCCCGTATCTGCTACTGGTATGCAAAAGACAGTAAGAACTGGATCTATGGCGGGAAAGTCATGGCCGAAGGGGTTTCCCCGACAACCCGTGAATGGGCCGGTACCCCTGTACTGGTAAACGAACAGGGTGATATTGAGCTGTATTACACCTGTGTTACCCCTGGTGCGACCATTGTCAAAGTGAAAGGAAAAATAGCGGCAGATGGCCGTGGCGTAACCCTTTCAGGGTTCACTCAGGTCACCGAATTGTTCTCTGCGGACGGATTCCTCTATCAGACAGAGCAGCAAAATGCCTACTGGGGATTCCGTGACCCCAGCCCGTTTGTCGACCCGAAAGATGGCAACCTGTATATGGTATTTGAAGGCAACGTTGCCGGAGAGCGCGGGTCACATATTATTACCAGCGACGATATGGGTGATATCCCTCCCGGTTACGAAGATGTCGGGGGTTCACGTTACCAGACCGGCTGTATCGGATTTGCCGTTGCCAAAGATAAAGAAGGTAATGACTGGCAATTATTACCGCCACTAATTACTGCCGTGGGGGTTAACGATCAGACGGAACGTCCGCATTTTGTATTTAAAGACGGAAAGTATTATCTGTTTACTATCAGCCATAAATATACTTACGGTGATGGTGTTTCCGGCCCTGATGGTGTTTATGGTTTTGTCAGTGATTCATTATTTGGCCCTTACCAGCCATTAAATGGTTCCGGATTAGTTCTCGGCAATCCGTCTTCTCAGCCTTATCAGACTTATTCGCACTGCGTGATGCCTAATGGTCTGGTGACCTCATTTATTGACAGTGTGCCTGAATCCGATGGCGGTTATCGTGTCGGTGGGACAGAAGCACCGACTGTTCAGCTGAAAATAAAAGGCAACCAGACGTTTATGGTGAAAGAGCTTGATTATGGCTTTATTCCGCCAACTGAAAACGTTGTTGTCAGGTAATTAACAATACCGCGCGGCTGATGTCGCGCTTTTATCAGGAAAATGACTGTGGACATAAATAATATCGTGAATGCGGTTAAAGGTGTGGCTCGCGGAGATTCGGTTTTTTTCGGGGTTTTTATTTCCGTCTTTATGGCTTTATTACGGATGATCTATTCGGGACGAAATATTATAGAAACCTTACTTGAAGGCGGGATCTGTGGCTGCCTTACCTTTGTCTCCGTATCTCTGATGAATTATTTAGGTGTTTCCAGCCAGCTGACTGTTTCGGTTGGCGGTTTTATCGGATTTATGGGTGTTAAAAAAATCAGCTTCTGGATCAATCGCATTATTATGAAACGAATCTGATTTCTTCACGGTGCTTGATCGCTGCGGGTAAATATCCGGCCGGGTAAGGGGGCTCTGTGCTCATCCTTGGTTATAAATTTTTATGGGGAATACTGAGTTATCACCACATAACCCTATACATTATAGGGCATTTCTAATATTTGTTAACATCGTGGTTTACATAAGTCACCCGGAGTACCCTGTCTGTTATCAGTAACAGTACCGGGCTCTGTAAGTGCCTTACAGCATCAGGCCGGGAATTTTCCCGGCCTGTTTTTTTATATTTTTCCTCCTCCGGGTCCGGAAAACCAGCCTCTGCTCAGTGACCCTTCTCCTTTTATCACCGGCGTATCATAAAACACCGCGATTATCGTTTTGCCGACTGCCGGAACCCCCTCTCTTTATGGTCCATTCAGGTGTTTACTGAGGGAAGATTTCGCTAAGGATGACCACAGGAAGGCGCGTAAACCCCATAACAGCCAGCAATTATCCGGCCGACACCCGCAATCAATGACCACCGCACATCACCACCTTCCGTTAAGCGGGTTTACTTTATGGCTGCCGGGTGGCTATTCATTTTCCCGATGGCAATTCCATTGAAATACAATTTCGTTTTCAGTCTTCATTCTGAATTGTACTGAGCCGCGAGCCGGATTAAGTACGGATCTCTGCAATCAGTGTTGGTCGGTGATAAGACACCATCAGGCAACTGCTCACCATTCCTGCCCGCAAGTCTTTTTGCGTTATTGTTTCTGCAACAGGCTATTTCACGACATCCGATTATCTGAAAAATAATATTTCTTATCACGGGAGGGTTATTTTTCTGGCAGGAAAAATAAAAAAACAGAACAGCATGTCATCCCGCTTATTTATTCACAAACGATGTTATTTGTTCCTGCCACCACACAACATAAACTCCTTAATTTTCATTGTGTTTGTTGTGTGAAAGCTGGCAAATCAGTGACTGATTTTTTTTATTTCTTCGGCGTGTTTTTATGAAGCCTCACTTAACTACGGAGGTTTTTAATTATGAAAAATTTACAAGATAAAGTTCAGACTACTGCCTGGAGCCGTGCGGATGCACTTAAAGTCAAAGCGGATGATCCTACCACCACTCAGCCAGTGGTCAGCATTGACTTCCCGGTCATGAGCGATGAAGTATTTATCTGGGATACTCTGCCGCTGCGTAAATACGATGGTAACATTGTATCAGTGAATGGCTGGTCAGTTATTTTTACCCTGACCGCAGATCGTCAGCCATCTGAATATCTGGATGCCAACGGTAATTACGACATTTATACGGACTGGAACAACCGTCATGGTCGTGCCCGTATCTGTTACTGGTACTCTAAAGACAGTACTAACTGGACATTTGGCGGACGGGTAATGGCTGAAGGTGTATCACCCACCACCCGTGAATGGGCGGGTACTCCTATCCTGCTGAACGAAGATGGTGATATTGAGCTGTATTACACCTGTGTCACTCCGGGCGCGACTATCGTTAAAGTTAAAGGTAAAATTGCTGCCGATAACCGTGGTGTGACGCTGTCCGGTTTCGAAGAAGTTATCGAGCTGTTTTCTGCCGATGGTTTCTACTACCAGACCGAACAACAAAACCCTTACTGGGGTTTCCGCGACCCGAGCCCGTTCATCGACCCGAACGATGGCAACCTGTATATGGTGTTTGAAGGGAACGTCGCCGGAGAACGCGGTTCACATGTCATTACCAGCGATGATATGGGTGATATTCCCCCGGGTTATGACGATGTCGGTGGTGCACGCTATCAGACCGGTTGTATCGGACTGGCAGCCGCCAAAGATAAAGAAGGTAATGACTGGCAGTTGCTGCCACCGCTGATTACTGCGGTTGGTGTCAATGACCAGACTGAACGTCCACACTTTGTGTTTAAAGATGGTAAATACTACCTGTTCACCATCAGTCATAAATCAACTTATGCGGATAACCTGACAGGTCCTGACGGTGTATACGGTTTTGTCAGTGATTCACTGTTCGGGCCTTATGAGCCGCTGAACGGTTCCGGACTGGTATTAGGTAATCCGTCCTCTCAGCCATTACAGACCTATTCACACTGTGTGATGCCAAATGGCCTGGTGACATCGTTTATCGATACCGTACCGGCCAGCAATGGTGACTACGACGGAGAGTACCGGATTGGTGGTACTGAAGCGCCGACCGTACAAATCAAAATCGAAGGCAACCGTACCTTTATGGTCAAAGAATTCGATTACGGCTTTATTCCGCCAATGGAGAACGTAGTCGTTAAATAACCCCCCTCTCTCAATGCTGACGCAGCCAATGCTGCGTCAGCATTTTTCTGCATTCAGCCATTTTTTTTCCCGGTTATTCCGTTTCCTGTTGTTCTCTGCCAGCCCGGTCGCTGCCATAAACAGTTCTTCCCCCGCCGCGCGATTAACCGCTATCCGTATCCGCCAGTCCGCAGGCCACCGGAAAAATCTGCCTGCCAGCGCCGGTCACGAAGCAGTGACAGCAGGGATTACCCGTTGAACGGGTCGCCGGTATATCAGCTCAGGTTCCCCGTTGTGGCAGTCTCTGCCACACGGCGGATAACCGGCGAAATAGCAGTACTCACCGGCCATCGAATACAGTTCTGTTACAACAGGGGGGGATCACAGGCGTGCAGTAAAAAGAGCAGAGTAACCGCTAACTATTCACAGAATAAAGAGAGAGTAAAGGAACAGACGGCAGGCCCGTCGCCTGCCAGTCCTTGTCAGAGATATAACGAAGCTTCACCCATCGGCCGGGTCTTAAAACGCCGGTGAACCCACATATACTGCTCCGGCGCCCGCATAATCTCTTTCTCAATCACACGGTTCATATACGCAGCTGCCAGGGTTTCTGTGGAAGGAAAATCCTGCAACGGGGCTTCGATATGTAATTTATAGCCTCTGCCGTCCGATTTACGTACCAGCGTAATGGTCAGTAATTCTGCGCGGGATAAACGCGACAGCACATAAGTCCCGTTAGTGGTGGCGACATTATCCACCCCGAAAAACGGAACAAACGAACTGCCTTTACTGCCGTAATCCTGATCAGGGGCAAACCATACGGCCTCACCCTGTTTCAGTTTACTGACCATTCCGCGCAGATCCCTGCGGTCAATCATCTCTTTATTCGAGCGCAAACGACCACGGGTCTGTATCCACTCCATCAGCGGATTATTGTGCGGACGATACGTTGCCATCATCGGCTGGCAAATCCCCATCACCCTGCCACCCAGCTCAAGAGACATAAAGTGAACACCCACACACATGACTCCCCGCTGATTAGCCTGAGCCTGTTGCAGATTTTGCAGACCTTCCACCTCAAACCATTTGCGGATTCGTTTATCTGACCAGAACCACGCCATACCGGTTTCGATAAGGCCCAGTCCGAGAGATTCAAAATTTCGTTGCAGAAACTTTTCCTGGTCCTGCTGACTCATCCCCGGAAAACACAGCCGGATATTCTGGCGGGCAATAGATTTACGTCTTTTCAGGAAGGGCTGTGACCATGAACCAAGCGATTTTCCCAGCCACAGTAGCAGCGGATAAGGCAACTGAACAAGGCACCACAAAATGCCCATACCCAGCCATAACATAAAATATTTGGGATTCAGGAAGCTAAGTTTGAATCCACGACTCTTTTTCATACCAGTACCACCAATTCATAAGCAGAGATCGCGCTACGTCCACTAACTAAGACAAGCCCGCGGATAAATAATTCAGAAACCATAATGTAACAATTTAGGTCCGTGACTATCTTTCCGGAAACTAATGGTATGGTCTTTAACGGCGAGATGATATAGGAAATATGAGCAGTTACGAATAATTATTGAATTACCCGCGGTTATTCGCCACCCTGTGGTTACATACTGAGCACTATAGAGATGTATCCGTTTGTTTTATTAAAATATTTATAAAATATGGTTACTATCGGTAAACGTCTGAACAATGACACCCCGACAGGAAGTTTTTATATTACGGTAACGAAACCAGTAAATATCAGCTTCAGATAACGCCGATATGACATTAATGATTTTAATTAATTAAATTCTGATACTTATCAGAACAATATCTTTTTTTTCGCTGCCAGTCCGCCGAAAGCACGGTTGCTGAAGCAGGATGACATCAGGTTTTGTCATACTGCTGTTTGTTCAACAGGTTAACGTTTAATTGTGTAAAGGCTGCCGAATGATCACGTCATATAAATTTTCCGGAGTCGTTGTACTGACCGGGCTGTTATCCGGGCTGGGGGGCATGCTGCTGGCGATGTTATTACACTCAGTACAACATCTGGGTTTTGGCTATAGCCAGCATATGATCATCAGTGCAGAAAGCTTTTTACAGGGTGTCAGTGCTGCAAGCCCTGAACGGCGTGTTACTGCACTGCTGTGCGGTGGTCTGATTGCCGGAATCGGCTGGTGGCTGCTGGCCCGTTACGGTAAACCCAGAGTGTCGGTTGCTGCCGCCGTAAAAGATATCCGCCATCCGATGCCTTTTATTACTACGCTGATCCATGCCTTATTGCAGATTATTACCGTCGGGCTGGGCTCTCCCCTCGGACGTGAAGTTGCCCCGCGGGAAATCGGTGCGCTGGCTGCAACGTCTCTGTCACGGCGTTTTCAGCTGCCGGCGGAACAAAGTAAAGTGATTATTGCCTGCGGTGCAGGCGCAGGTCTGGCCGCTGTCTATAACGTCCCGCTGGCGGGGGCGCTGTTTACCCTGGAAGTGCTGTTGGTTTCTTTCCGCGGGTCCTGTGTACTTGCGGCATTGGTGACCTCCGCCATTGCCGCACTGGTTGCCAGTCTCGGTCTGGGAAGCGGCTCTCAGTATCATTTTACAGCGCCTGTCGCGGATCATTCTCTGATACTCTGGGCGATAGTGACATCTCCCCTTTTCGGCTGCGCCGCCCATTTGTTCCGCCGTTACACCGCCCGTGCCCGTCAGGGGGTGAAAACAAACTGGCAAATGCCGGTGTTATGCCTGATGAGTTTTGGACTGACCGGTCTGCTGTCTGTCTGGTTTCCGCAGTTACCCGGCAATGGTAAAGGCCCGACCCAGTTGGCGTTGTATGGTGATCTGAGCGGTATGCTACCAGTCATTTTACTGGTACTGAAAATCATTTTAGTCGGTGCCGTATTACGCGCCGGGGCTGAAGGCGGCGTATTAACCCCCGGCTTTACTCTCGGCGCCCTGCTGGCGAGTATCCTGTTCAGTTGCTGTTCTTCATTTCTGCCGGCCAGCGATCAGGCCGGAATTGCCTTGATCGGTGCCGCAGCCTTTCTTGCATCCTCAATGCAAATGCCACTGACAGCCATTACACTGGCCGCTGAGTTTACCCATGCGGACGGTTCTCTGGTGATCCCGATAATGCTGGCGGTTGGAGGCTCGTTTGCCACCTGTTACGCCATAGAGAAACTAAAATAACGATATTGCTTATCGCGGGGAGGCCGCCCGGAATCCCTGCTGTCTGACGACGCGAAGAGCAGCGCCGCCGGGCCGCTTCCGTTTTCGATGTCCGCCATTCTCAGGCCCGCAACTACCACAGCGGGGCAGCTATCTTATTCCCTGTATTCTGCTGATTTAACCGGCCACAGACGATAAGCCGCTGCCGCCGGGGTGAAACACGCACGGTTCTCCGCGGGCCTGTCACCACCCGTTCCTGTCGAAACTTTGTCCGGCTGATGACGCAGGGTACGGAATTATCCGTGTGCTAATTTCCTGTGCAGTGCTAGAGTTAAACTGACGATAACCAGTGACAGGAGTGGACGTGTTACCTTTTATTACCCCGATTATGGCGCTGGTGATTGGCTGGCGTTTTATTTTACACCTTCCCTTTCCGACAGCCCTCAGAGTCATTCTTTTTATTGCCGTATTACTGGTCGCCGAATGTCATCTGATTTACCGGCTGCTGTTCGGTAATATCTTTTCCCCCGAATTCCCGCAACCAATGATGGTGGCGATCAATGCCCTGTTTGGCGCAGAAATACTGTTCACTTTACTGCTGCTGATACAGGCACTGATCGGCGGCATCGCCCGGCTGGCAGGGCATCCTCTGACCGGACAAATGCCGGTCAGTCACGGACTGCTGATTATTTCTTTGCTGGTCGCCGGTTATGCCGCCTGGCAGGCCGTCAAAGTGCCTGCCGTCAAAAATGTGACAGTCAACATTGCTCACCTGCCCCCGGCATTTGAAGGCTACCGGCTGGTACAGCTGACCGATTTACATGCCAGTTCTCTCTTACGTGCCGGGTGGATGGCGCAGGTGGTACAGCGTACCAATGCCCTGCAGCCGGATTTAATCACCATGACCGGTGATATTGCCGATGGTACTGTCGAAAATCGCCGCGCAGATGTTGCACCGTTAAAACAATTACATGCCAGAGACGGGGTACTGGCAATCCCCGGTAACCATGAGTATTACGTTAATTTTTCCGCATGGATGAAAGAAACAGCCGCTCTGGGAATGCAGGAATTACTTAATCAGTCGGTACGTATCTATCGCGGTAATCAGAGTATTGTCGTAGCAGGGGTTACCGATGAAGCCGCATTACGTTTTTCGCAGCCCGGTCCGGCATTATCAGAAGCCCTGCAGGGCGTTTCTGCCGGTGATACCCTGATTCTGCTCGATCACCGGCCAGTCAATGCCCGGCAGAATGCGGCGGCCGGAGCCGACCTGCAGTTGTCCGGCCATACTCACGGCGGTATGGTCCCGGGGCTGGACTTACTGGTGAAACGGGCGAATCATGGATTTTATTCCGGGGAATACCGGCTGGGCCGGATGCTGCTGTATGTCAGCAACGGGACCGGATTATGGAATGGGTTTGCCCTCAGACTGGGACATCCGTCAGAGATTACCTTATTTACCTTACAGAAAGGCTGATCCTGTACCACAGAGAGACTGTCTGCCGGGAAAAATAGCCCGCCAGTGGTGTCTCTGTCTGACAGGTACACGGGTGGGGCGGATCAGATAAAGGGGTGTTATGAAAGCAGAGTGGTTTTCGGCTATCGCAGATGTGACCTCAGCTGCCATTGCCATTGCAGCAGCGATAATTTCGTATATCGCTATTATGAATGGCAGCAGGCAATGGAACAGAGACCGCTGGGACAGGAAAATAAGGGAGTTAAATGAAACAGCCAGAGATATTATTGATTTTCTGCCGTCGGTAAAAAATGTCGACAGTCGTATCAGCGACGCAGAAACAGCCCGCTATTCGGAGATGATGGCAATCTCACGGTATTATATTCTGATCAGCCAGATAGACTCGGCATTAAGCGAATGTCGTACTGCCGGACAGAAAAATGCTGTATTTTCCCTGCCGGTGCTCGAAGTGATTATCCACCTGGATAAACTGGTAGATCATTTCCCTG
Source organism: Tatumella sp. JGM94 (assembly GCF_018257595.1). NCBI lineage: Bacteria > Pseudomonadati > Pseudomonadota > Gammaproteobacteria > Enterobacterales > Erwiniaceae > Tatumella > Tatumella sp. JGM94. Next base: position 47,397 of record NZ_JAERJN010000015.1, read on the forward strand.
AGTTCAGTAATACACAGGATGAAATCAGAAGACAGCTGAAAAGACAGGTGATACCGGAAATAAAGCATGGATAAATATTCTGACAGTCCTGAATTATCATCCCCTTCAGATCAAAGATCATCACGGAGAATTATCATGCGCCCGGCCCTCAGAGAGAAGATTATCAGGATCTGTGAAGCAAAAATCGCCACCAGAGGCAGTACTGCCGGGCTGTCTTTTTATGCTTTCTTTGCTAATAAAAATGATGACCCGCACCTGCTGATGGAGGTCGCCCACTGGTGGATTATGGAGATGAAACTGGATCACTTTGAAAAAGCGGAGAAAATAAAAGCTCTCGTCTCTGCCCTGTAGTTCTTTGCTGAATCCGTCCGATCATCAGACAATGCTGCCAGACGGTACCGCCTGGCGCTGTTCACGCAGGGCATCAGCGCCCGGAAATCTTATTTCACAGCGACAGCTCAGCCGGTTACCGGCATGCCGGCCGTTTGCCGGAAGCTGAACTGCCGCTGTGACGGGCAGACCACCCGGCCGTCACGGGTGACAAAAATAGCTTCAATATCATGGCGGGTTGTCAGCCAGTGACCGGCCCGTTGCAGCCCCATTCCGTACAATTGTGTACTGTGAATTTCGCCGCTGACAGAGTCGGCACTGATCACCGTAACACTGAGTAAATCATTATCCAGCGGATAACCGCTGCGGGGATCGAGAATATGATGATAATGGCGGCCGCCACAAATAAAATAGCGCTCACTGACACCTGAGGTGACTACCGACCGGTCATTCACAGTGATCACGCCCAGTAAGGCCCCGTGTTCAGAAAAGGGCTGACGCAACCCGACTGACCACGCGGTTGCCGGCGCAACCGCCTCTGTCACCCTGATATTCCCCCCCAGGTTAATCAGCGCCTGTCGCGTACCCTGCTGTTGCAGAAACCCGCATACCCTGTCGGCGATATAGCCCTTAGCAATCGCCCCGGCGTCAATTTCCATACCGGGCCGGGTCAGAAAAATCGAACAGCGCTGCCTGTCCAGCACCACTGCCCGCGGGTCACAGAGATTCAGTAACGATTTCAGGGTTGCCGGTGACGGCACAGAATCACCGCTGAAGCCAATTTTCCAGCATTTCACCAGCGGGCCAATGGCGAGATTAAAACAGCCGCCCTGCAGGCTGACCTGATGAGCACAGTCAATCAGCTCAAATACCTGCCGGTCAACACTTACCCCATGCTGCCCCGCCGCGCGGTTCACCGCCATCAGCTGAGAATCTGGCCGGTTAACCGTCAGCAGATTTTCCAGCTGTTGAATGATACGGAAAACCTGCCGTGCCAGTTCAGGCTGATGGCCGGCCAGTTGTAATTCAATATCCGTCCCCATCATTACCGCTCTGTAGCAGTAACTGCCCTGTGTCCTGTCCATTGTTTGTACCCCGTTGCGGTGATCTGCGGGCCTGTCGTCAGTCCTGCTGCTGACGCAGCGCATACCCGGCCGCATTTTCACCCGCCATACGGCCAAAGATAACAATATCTGCCACCGCATTGCCGCCAATCCGGTTACCGCCATGAATACCACCGACCACTTCACCCGCGGCAAATACCCCGGCCAGTGGCTGACGGTTCTGCCCGAGGACTTCGGCACGGGTATTGATGGTAACGCCACCCATGGTGTGATGCACCCCGGGAGCGATACGGATAGCATAGTAAGGTCCGTGATCCAGCGGCTGCCGCAGTGCCGTGGTACGGCCAAAGATATCTGCCTGCTGATGTGTCACGACACGATTATACTGATCCAGGGTGGTCTGTAACGCAGCAGTATCCATCGCCAGTGCCGCAGCCAGTGCTGCCGGGGTCTCGGCACTGATTACAAAGCCGCGGGCAATATAGGTTTCGGTGGCTTTATTATGCTCACGGATCTGCTGGTCAAAGATAATCCATGCGGCTTTTTCCGGTAAACCAATAATCCTGGCCGAGACCTTATCGCGGGTATCCATTTCGTTGATAAACCGTTGTCCCTGCTGACTGACCAGAATCGCCCCACCGCCACGTATGGCTTCAGAAATCAGGTAGGAGGTTGTCTGTTCGACGGTCGGATGGATTTGTATTTCCCCCATATCCACGGTTCCGGCACCGAGCGTCTGTAGCAGGGCAATACCACTGCCGGTCGCCCCCGGATGATTGGTCGTCACAAACCCTGCCAGATCCGGGCGGTAATGCACCACCATCTGCGGGTTAGCACTGAACCCGCCAGTCGCCACCACCAGGCTGCGGCAACTGATATCCTGGCTTTCCTGCTGAGTATTCATCAGGGTTACCCCGCAGACCTGCCCGTCCTGACAACAAATACCGGTCACACTGGTATCCGTCATAATTTCAATATCCGGCCGCTGCTGAATATTTTTCAGTAAGCCACTGACCAGATAGCCCCCGACCGCAGAGGCATCCGCCGGACGGTGGGTTCTGTCAATACTCATCCCCCCTGTGATAGTGATATCACTTAATACAATGCCGCGCTCTGCCAGCCAGTCGATAGCCTGCGGAGCCTGCTCCACAAATTCATGCAGCAATACTGTATTATTTTTCCCCTGGCCGCCGGCCAGAGTTTCCTGATAAAACAGCTCTTTACTGTCGCTGATCCCTTTAAGTGTCTGGAAACGGGTTTCCGCTGCGTTCATGCCGACCGACGCTTTCAGAGTATTCCCGCCGGGGATCGGCATTTTCTCGACAATCAGGACTTTCGCCCCCAGCTCACTGGCCTGAATGGCCGCGGTTAACCCGGCCCCGCCACTGCCAATGACCACCACATCATAAGAGGCTGGCTGACCCCCGTTTTCCTGCTGTAACCTTTGGCGTGCTGAGGTCATCATCACCCTGGCTACCGCTTTTTTAATCTCTTCACTCCGGGTCGTCGCCCCGGTCACCGCATCCACATAAGGACTGTTGGCATCAAGGATCCGCGAGCGCAGTTGCTTAAAATGGGTGGTAAATTCGACATCTTCCGCTGGCGCGGCATCAAGCATCAGATCGGTAATGCGGTCTTCTGACAGGACTACGGTAAGCTGACTGTCCCCTTGATCATCCTGCAGGGTTTCACGGAAGCTACCGGCAGCAAACTTGCCCGTGGCGAGGCTCATATCCCGTACCATGGCGGCAACCTGCGGGAAATACCAGAGCGGTTCAGGGATACATAATGCCTCGCGCTGACGATTATCGATAGTTAATGTCAGGGATTCTCCTGCCAGTAAACGCTGGCTCCAGGCCGGACTGGCAATCGCTGCCCGGCCGACAGCCACCAGAGAATAACCATGCGAAAAGGCCTGTGTTACATCCTCTGGCCCGGTAACACTGCCCACACCAATTACCGGCACTGTCGCCAGGGCAGCTGAACGCCCTGCCATATATTTATCAATTAATGGCTGCCGGTCAGCGGTATCCACCAGTGAACTGCGCAAAATATGATTCATCGAAAAATGGACATAATCCAGCCCGGCAGTGGCCAGTTTATCCAGCAAATACAAGGTATCGGCAAAGCGAATACCCGGCTGCTCCGTTTCTTCAGGAGAGAAACGGTAACCGATAATAAAGCCCGGTTCTGCATACTGCCTGGCCATCTGACGGGTAATGTCCAGCACCGCCAGCGGAAAACGGGCGCGTTTTTCGCTGTTACCGCCCCATTGGTCATCGCGGCGGTTAGCATGGGGAGAGAAAAACTGCTGAATCAGGTAAGTATTTGCCCCGTGAATTTCCACACCATCAAATCCGGCGGCAATCGCGCGGCGAACCGCCTGGCCGAATTTTTCCACCATACCACTGACTTCCTCAGCCGATAATGCCCGTGGTGTGGCTGCCCCTTCCCGGGGAATAGCAACCGCGGAGGGAGCGACCGGCTGGCGGCCACCAATCAGCAGGGGTTCGCTCATCCGGCCACCGTGATAAATCTGCAATACCGCTTTTGAACCGCGCTGTTTTATCGCGGAGGCTATTTTCTCCAGCCCGGTAATTTTCATGTCACTGTCAATCCCCAGAGCGCCGGGGAAGGCAGGTCCGTTATCTTCCACATAACAGCATTCAACAATAATCACCGCAGCTTCACCGGCACGCTGACGATAATATTCCACCAGTTCACTGGTCACACTGCCATTATAAAATCCGGCACAGGTCGTCATCGGGGCCATCACTAAACGATTTTTCAGCACGGTGCCACAGGACAGGGTTAACGGCTCCGCTAACTGCGGATCAGGATATGTCATGATCTACTCCGGAAAATGTCTGATGCTTTTTATTGCAGAATATCACGGGGATGGTCGGTATTATCGCCCCCGTAACAGATGACCGGATTCAATCACACCCCCCGGTAAAAACTTATGACATACATTAATTAAACTCAAAAAAAAGAGTTTTAAATATATTGATTATCTGGTCCGGCCTGATTACCTGAAGGCACTCTGAAATAAATACCGGCGACTAACGGGGGTGACTTACCCTATAAACTAAACACCTCGGGTAACATCCATAAAACAAACTACTTAATAAACACATACACCAATGACATCATTATGCCTGAATGGAAAATTAATTTAACATATATGTTAATTGAAAGATATTAATGATGATTTATTTTTACTTCCGGCACTCACTTTCTTCATTTTTAATCTTAGGCAGCGCGGACAAGCAAAAGGCATTTAAATTATCCCTCTCTCTGTCTTTCAGCCACCCCCATTTATTAAAATACCTTACTGCCGATTTCATATGGTAGTACAGGAATTTTAAGCTACGGTAAGATCTGGACTGAGCTTCATGAATGACTTTCGCATCAGGACAATACCTGACCGGTAGCCCTGACTGACAAACCCTGCGGCTTAAATCAACATCTTCCATATACAGGAAAAATCGTTCATCAAAACCATTTGTCTGCATCAGCGCTTCATGGCTTAAAAGAACAAAACAACCTGATAAGAAAGGGGCGAAGAATTCTTTTCCGTAATCAGCATCACGTAGTTCATATCTGTGGTTCATTTCAGGAGAGAAATAGATAAAAAATCGTCGCAGGAATAGCTGACAGGGTTGCGGAAGAAGCTTACAAGCAAACTGATGACTTCCGTCAGGGTAGATAACTTTAGGTATTGCAAGTCCGACATTTCCTCGCTGGCTGAATGCATATAATGCATTGACCTCGCCGTTTTCGAAAGTAACATCAGGGTTACAAATTAAAAAGTACTCAGTAGTATTATGGAATTTTTTAAATACTGCATTATGGCCTGCTCCGAATCCATGATTTACTGGCGTACGTATAACCTCAACTTTCTCATTTTTAAAAGAATTAAGCCAGTCACAGTGCCCGCCATTATCCACAATAACGACCAGAGATATTCTTTCCTCTGTAAGTAGCGCCGTCAGCGTTGGTTGTATATCTTTATAACTATGCTTGAAAAGCACAATCGAGGCGATAATATTCACAAAAATATTTCCAGATAAACTTAAAGTAGCAGGCGGAATTAACTTGTAGCTAATAAATAAATTCTGCAGATGGTCATACTAAAAAATATTTTTTAATGTCAGATACTCCTGTACATCTCTCATTGACGAAAAAAAATCATCACTGAGTTCTTTATCGTCCGGAGATACCTGATGCCCAGTCCCCATTAACCATGTCGTCGATATTCCAGCAGCGATTGCCGCTTCAATATCACTGCGTTTATCTCCGATAAAAAGAGAAGTATCCGGATCGATATTATAGTCATTGATGGCTGAAATAAGCATGCCGGGCTTAGGTTTCCGGCATTCACAATCAATATTATATGGGTAGATTCCTGCCGGATGATGAGGGCAATAATAGACATGAGTAATGTTCACACCCGCCTTCTTAAGGCGGGAATTCATCCACTCAGTTAACTCATTGAATTGCTCTTCACTATAATATCCTCGAGCAATTCCGGCCTGATTGGTTATAACTATCAAAAAGGTAAACTTTTCCTGTAACAACAGTAAAGTTTCTATTACACCGTCAACAAATCTGAAGTCATTTATTTTATGGCAATAATTGACTTCTTCATTAATTACACCATCACGGTCTAAAAATACAGCGCTAGCTTTTGAAAGTATGACAGGCTTTGTAATAGTCACTGGGTATTCCAATATCTATAAAGTAATTTTCACACAAGAATGGATTCACTACGGAATACTTTTTCTTAAGAATTTCATCTTCAAAAGAGAACGCACCTTCAGGCAAATTTACACCCGGAATGGTTAATAGGTAAGTTCCACCATTTATAAAACCGGCTCCGGACTTTCCTTTCTCAGAAAATCCGGCTATTTGTCCCTCCGTCAACTCAACACTACCGTATCTGGAAACATCATCAACATTAACTAAGGCCATTGAAATCTCCCGGGCTGAAACCTTGTGGCTTTCAGTTAATGCCTGTAAATCAATATCCAGGATCGTATCACCATTGACAACCGCAACCAACGATGTTGTACATAGATCCATAGCCTGTTTTATTGCACCACCGGTACCAAGGGGTGTTTCCTCTATAGAATAAGAAACCTTAATACCTTTATAGCTATCACCTATCTCTTCATAAAATACGCCGGCTTTATAAGACACCGCGAGAATAATATGAGATATTCCCTGTTTAGTCAGACTGTCCATAACATAATAAATGAATGGTTTTCCAGATACAGGGACCAGTGGTTTAGGTTTTTCACCAGAAACACTTTTCAGACGTGTACCCAATCCACCGGCCAGAATAATTGCCTCGGTTAGCATTTAGTTAAGCCTCACCCTGAGGGAAAATATTTTTTTCAATCATTGCACAAATAATGTGTCCCAGCATGATATGACACTCCTGAATATAGGGAGTCACTGCATTAGGAACAGGTAAACAGACCTCTGCCAATTCAATAATTGATCCTTTATTCCCACACAGACCTACAGTAAACAGACCTTTATTCTTAGCTTCTTCGATAGCCTTTATTACGTTTACCGAGTTTCCCGACGTGGTAATTCCGATGAATATATCCCCCGGATTACCCATAGCCTGAATCTGGCGAGAGAATACTTTATCGTACCCATAGTCATTGCCGATAGCCGTAAGGATAGAAGTATCGGTCGTCAGTGCCATAGCTGGTAAGCCCGGGCGATCATAGAAAAAACGGCTGACGAATTCTGCAGCAATATGCTGAGCATCTGCCGCACTGCCGCCATTACCGGCAATCAGAATTTTGTTACCCGAATTTAATGCAAGAGTACATTTTTCCACTACCTGAGCGACGGTATTCAGCAATGCTGTATCATTTAATACGCTCTGTTTTACGGCGATAGATGATTGAATATAATCTTTAATGTAACTCATATTTTCCACGAGCACTCACCTTCATTTTTGAATTGAAACCTGAAAAACTTTCCGCCCAAATCGCTGACGCTATTTTCTATATCAAACCTGTCTTCTGGCTCAATAAAGAGCAACATAAACCCCCCCCCGCCTGCACCTGATAGTTTAAGTGCCTGGACTCCATGAGATTCAAATCTTTCTATTATTTTGTTGATATGAGGATTAGTAATCGCTGATGATGTTGCTTTTTTAGCTTCCCAGCTTTCCTTAACTAACCGGATAATAGATTGTATATCAGACTTTAACAGAGCCTCTTTCATCTTTATCGCTGCTGATTTTAGATCAAACATCGCATTAAGCGATGTTTTTGACGATGAGCTGCTTACCGCTTTTACCTGATCATCGATAATCTTAGCCGACTCACGAGAAAGGCCGGTATAGTACAAGACCATACGGCTTTCAAGCTCATATTGGGTTGACTGTTTAATACGTAAAGGGTTGACAACAACTTTATTGTCAGACGAGAATTCGATGAAATTGAAACCGCCAAAAGTTGCAGCATACTGGTCTTGCTTACCGCCACTCAACCGGCAATCGATACGTTCAATATCGTAAGCTAGCTGAGCTATATCATATTCACCAAGGGGTAAGTTCAGATATTCACGGTACGCACTAATAATAGCAACAACAATCGTAGAAGACGTCCCCAGGCCACTTCCCATCGGTACATCGGTCCAGGTTGTTACTTTTACTGATAATGCTTTTCCATTATTAAATTGCCTGACAATTCTATTATAAACCGCTTTATGTAATGTTAATATATTATCCAGCTCGTAATTATCTATTAATTCACCAGAAAAAGAAACATTAATATCCTTTGAAATAAACTCTACTCTGTTATCTTTTTTCTCTTCCAGAGAACAATAGGCATACATATTAATGGTTGCATTGAGAACACAGCCGCCGTGAATATCGCAAAAGGGAGAAACATCAGTTCCTCCTCCCGCCAGTCCTATCCTTAGAGGTGCTTTTGTCCTGATCTTCATAAGTCATGACCCGTTACTGAGTTAAAATAGAAAAGGCTTTATTCATAGCTTCCTCAGAGAAATTCTCTTTAACGTAGAGAGTCTGATTCTGCGAATATTTTTCCCATATTATATCTTCCCGAATTATCTGGTTGATACGTCGGGCGAACATAGCAGGGTCATCTTCAAAACAAATAATATCTTTATCCTGAGTTAAGCCCTGTATACCGACACTTGTCGTCACTATTGGAATACCGAACTTCATCGCTTCTACGACTTTACCTTTAACTCCGGCACCATACAGTAATGGTGCAACTGCAACCCGTGAGCAACTATAATAATTCTCAAGTTCTAAATCAGAGACAAACCCGGTAACCAGGATACTGTCACTGGCTAAATTCAGTACTTTTTCTGTCGGGTTTGAACCTACTAATAATAACCTTATATCGGGATTTTCATTTTTCACTGATGGCCAGACATTATCTACAAACCATAACGCGCCATCCTGGTTAGGTGGATGACCAAAACCAGCGACAAACAAAATATCTCTGCGTAAAGATAGATTTTCCGAAGCATTTTCCGTAAAATTGGCGAAAGCATTCATCGGGGTCGTCATCGCCTGCCCGGAGAGGTTATTTTTAGCAAGGTAATTTTTGACCACTTCGGTTTCCGACGGTGAAGGATAGTAAATAATATCTACCATTTCCCACACTTTGGTTTCCATCTTATACATCTTTTTATAGTCGGCGACCAGCTTATCTGTTTTTCCTTCAAACTTCATCTGATCCTGAATACGCAGATGATGCATATCATGTCCATAATAAAGCAGTTCAGCCTCTGAGTGACGTTTGATCGCATCAATAAATTCCAGAGCAACATAAGGTCGTGAAAGCAAAACAAAGTCAAGATAATCTTTATTATTTTCAACCCATGATTCAAACTTACCCACGAATTCAAATCCGTAGAATACTTCAACCCCCATCGCCTGTAATTGTGGTGTATAAACGGGATCATACCAGAGATTTTGTGGCCAGAATTTGACATTTAATCCCTGGGAAAGAAACATTTTTATCATATGTATCATTGTACGTGACCCCGCATCTTTATCAGGCTGCGGTACATAATGATCAATAACTAAAATTGTTTTTTTACTTCTGCTACGATCACGAGCCTGGAAAACATGCTCAGCATTTTTAAAGTGCTCACTGGCAAGCTGCTCAGACCACTTTTCACGAAATTTTTTCTGATTATCAATCTGGTAAGATTTGATCCCCGTTCCGGTATCAGTACCATGAGATAATCCTTCGAAATGGATAATCACTGACTCTGGCTGATAAAAAACTTTGAGTCCGGCATTCCTGATACTAAATGCAAGGTCACTGTCTTCACAATAAGCCGGTAAATAACGTTTATCAAAACGTCCAAGCTCTTTGAATACTGCCGTTTTTAGCAGAATTGAGGCTCCGGAACAGTAGTCAACTTCTCTGAGATAATTGAATTCAGGTAAATTCGGGTCTGAAAGCCTCCCGAAATTCCACGCTGAGCCGTCCTGCCACATGATCCCGCCAGCTTCTTGTAGGCGTCCATCCGGATACACCAGTTTTGACCCTACCATACCGCAGTCTGCATGTGTTTCGAAAACTTTCAGCATTGCGTCAAGCCAGTTTTCAGTAACTAACGTATCATTATTTAAAAGATAGAAAAACTCGCCGCGTGCATAGTCTACTGAATTGTTACAAGATAATAAAAATCCAAGATTTTTTTCATTTTTTTTATAAATAAGCCCTTCGACTTTTTCAAGCTTATCTATCTCGTTGTCACCCGAGCAGTCTTCAACTACAATAACCTCAAACGGACACTTCGGCTGATTATTAGCAATGGAGTTTACACATTTCAATGTTAATTCAAGATTACCATAGGTAGGAATAACTATTGAAACTAGTGGTTTTTCGAAGTATGGAAGTGCTGTAACCTCTAATAGATTATGTATATCAATATTGTCATCACCGTTTACTTCAAGCGGTATATCTTTACGATTCTGTGCAGACTTCCATATTTCATAATTTGGAATCCCGTTAAATAAACCACCGGTATGACGATACATGAAATAAACTGTTTTTATTTTTTTATCATAGGATAATGGTATTTTATAAAATATAGCCCTGCCATTTTCACGGGCATACTTATTTATTTTAGGATGTAAGGTTCTCAGCATGGATCTAACTGAAACAATAGAATCACGAATAAATTGTGTATAGCGCCACGTCTTAGAAGAGGTAATCAATGCTGTTAATTCTTTTTCTCGCTGCAAACTGGAATTAGCTTCCAAAAGTTCAGCAACCAGCACTTCATTTTTTTCATTAAGTAATCTGAGTTTCGTTAAACAATCATCATTATCAGAACTCAGTTTATTTATTATTTCTTTATCAGACTCAGACTCAGCGTTTTTTGCCTCGAGTCTGTTATCTTTAACTCTACTCATTGCTTTTACCTTAGCCACAAAAATTTTTTATTAAAGCCTTAAAATTAAAAGGGTTTCTTTATTTTACTCATCCTTAGACTGAATACTCTCTTTAAGAGCAAGATATTCTCTTTCAAGTCTGAAGTAATCTTTCTGAGATTGCATTAACTCATTATGTACACTGCTGGCCCAGGATAAAGTAGCTTTATCTTTAGCATAAAGATCCATTCCCGGATTGAAATATAAACTCTTTTTTAACCGGGATTTATCTATTTCTGAGTCTGAACAAATAGCAATGATATACATAGAATGTGCTTCCGGGAACTGACCAGAAATTACTAAATTATCTGCTACCGGGTCTTCTGAAACTATTGGGAGAATTGAAGATAATGTCAGGAATCGTTGTCCACACAATTCGACATGGCTAAATCTTTTTTTCAATAAGTCCGAAAACTCATCTTTATAAAGCTCTTTAACATGGAATTTATTAACTACACCTGACTCATCTGTATAGACCTTTTTATCTGGTGTGGAGATGATAACAATACCATCTTTTTTTACCACACGTTTAAGTTCATTAATCATTTGGTCATGTTCAGCGATATGTTCTATGGTTTCAAAGCTGACAGCAACATCTACAGAGTGATCGTCTAGTGGTATATCAGTTACACTACCTACCTTAAAATGAAGGTTAGCATAGTCTTTGTATTTTTCCGTAGCATGTTGAATTGCCTCCGGATCAATATCAACACCAATAACTTCAGATGCACTCCCGGCAATTGCTACGGAACCGTATCCTTCGCCTGAAGCAATATCAAGTACTTTCTTACCTCTGACCAGGCTGATAACATATTCATAGCGATGTTCATGTTCATAGCTAAGTTGCATATCAACATCATCATTGGGAATAAATCGTTCACCAGTAAATTTCATAGCACAAAAATGATTACATCCCGGATTTCTCGGTAATATGAGCAAGGCAATAGACTTCTCCATATTACATATACCCTTTCAATAATCATCCCTTTATATATGGTTTGTATTTATCCGTATTAAACAAAATCAGTCACAATACGAACATAAAGTTACCTTTCCAATATCATATTATTAAACCAGCGTAGAGAAAATGAGATGCTGGATCTGATATGAAATTTATAACTATCTGATAATATTTTTTATTATTTTAAAATAAGAATTATCTTTTTATTTTTTCCAATATGATGTTTTTCATTGGCACACCAACCAGTCCGGTAGATATACCACTAGCAATAGATTTAAATGTCATCGCATCATGTATCCAGTGATGCTGAGTATGCGATTCCTGATTTCCGGTAGCCAGAGCAACATCTATTGAATAGTCTCCCGGAGGGAGGATTGGCATTCGGAATTCAAATTTAGCCACGATGCGGGAATTCGCATCCATTGAGAAAGGTTCATCTATATAAGACAGGTAAGTATTATCACCAAAAATTCGCTGGCCGAGACGGTCCTTAAAGTAAAAACCGGCAATAATATCTTTAAGTTCCTCTTTCGACTGTACCTCTATTTCCAGGGAAACCAACTCACCACCGATAATAGTCAGTACTTTGCTATCGTTTTGTAAGAACCGTACTTGTGTAATAGTTGCTTTACCTGTACCGAATCCCTTCTCACCGGTGCTTATATCCACAACCTGTATATCGTTACGTAACGAACTCTGGTTCAGCAATTCCAGGCGGCAGTCAGCATAATCATCAATAGCATTTTCTGATTGCGTATCTTCGTCATTTTTTCTGCCATAATTGACTTCAATCTGAGCACTCTCTGTGACTGAACGGTCCTGAACATGCTGATAGGCGAGGTATTCTTCTGTCACATCTTTCGCCGGACCAATACGCATTATTTCACCATGAGAAAGCCAGACAGCCTTATCACATAAATTCGTTACTGCACTGGTATCGTGACTAACAAAGAGAATAGTGCCTTTCTTTTTAAATTCACGAATAAAACGCATGCACTTTTGCACGAAAAATACATCACCGACAGCTAAAGCTTCATCAATGATTAATACATCTGGTTCGGAGTTTGCGATTACAGCAAATGCCAGTCGTACAAACATCCCTGAAGAATAAGTTTTCACTGGCTGATTAATAAACTCACCAATATCGGCAAATTTTTCAATCAAACTAAATTTATCGCGAATTTCCTTTTCACTCATTCCGAGTAACATGCCATTTATAAAAACGTTTTCTCTTCCTGTCGATTCTAAATCAAATCCGGCACCGAGTTCCAGTAAAGCCGCAACTCTGCCACTTACTTTGGCTTCACCAACAGTTGGGTTAAGGGTTCCACAGATAGTTTGTAATAAGGTTGACTTACCCGAACCATTCTTCCCGATAATAGCAACAGTTTCCCCCTTACTTACTGAAAAAGATATATTCTTCAGTGCCCAAAAATCCTTTCTTTTTTCAGGATTCCAGCGTGCGAGGATTCTGTCAACAGGCTTATTATATATATGATAAACTTTAGAAAGTTTTTCAATATGAATCACAGTATTAGATGACATCAGCAAAGTCTTTTTTCAGAGAAGAGAAAACCCAAAAGCCAAAGGCAAAAATCACCAGGCTGGTTAGTGTAGCGATAAAATATCCATCCCAGTTAAATCCGCGTTCAAATATCAGAGAATCCCTGACCTGGGTAACGATATATGCAATAGGGTTATAAGATGCGATCGCCTGAAACTTTTTCGGCATCCTCTCCATAGGAAAGAATATCGGACTTAAAAACATAAAAGCCATGTTAAATATTGCTATAACCTGACCAACATCCCGAACAAAAACCGAAATGGCAGAAATAAAATATGTTACACCCAATGTCATTAGATAAATAGGTAGTAGTAAAACAATAACTATAGCACATTCAGGATGGAGAGAGTCCTTAAATATAATAAGTGCTACAAGTAAAATTATGTAACTTATTAGCCCTGTAAAAAAAGACGAATTAACAATGACCATAGGTAGTATATTTAAAGGGAAAACCACTTTTTTAACATAATTTTTATTGTCATTAAATATAGTTGCTGCGCGGTTAGTTGCCTCTGCATACATATTAAAAACAATTAAACCTGCAAATAATACAATAGCAAAATCCAGGTTTCCCTCATGCTGCAGGCCCCATTTAGCTTTCATTATTACGCTAAAAACAAAAGTATATACACTGAGAAGAAGTAAAGGATTGAGAAATGACCATGCCAGCCCGGCATATGACCCCTTAAACTTACTTGTTATATCCCGTCGAGTGAGATGAAATAATAAACTTTTGTATTTACTTATATCAGAAAATAATTCTTTGTAATTTTTAAACATAATAAGTTTTTTACCAGATTTTATATGACGATCCTGCGGGTAAGAGACCTTATCTGCGACAGACAGATTCTATCCAGATAACAAATGTCAAACCCTGGTTTTCAGATATAGCACTTAGGTGCATATGAAGTCATTCATACCCCCGACTGACGTGCCAGTTAAAACAAATGACATCCTGGAAAAGATCTGATTTGTATTTACATGAAAATACTCTGGATTAACAGCCTGTTGTATATCTGACTATCGTGCTGTTACGGAAAGAAAAAGATACTCATGTTCCATACTTCAGTTATCAGTTCTCTTGCTAAAAAATTTACTTAGCCGAAGGTAAACCTGATACCATAAAAAATATAATATTTTCCCACAACGGCTAATCCGATATTTCTGCCACAGAACCCTTATAATTCAACACACTGAGAGCAAGCTGACATTTCAGATTGTTATTCCACAATGTTTGTAAGGAGAAATTTTTACTCTCCCTGAGCAGCAGATTCAATGCTCTTAACCCCCTGAATCTAAAATTTAATAGTTACATCACTCAGTCAGCTTTCTTCTGAAAAGTACAGATTACAGGTCTGTCCGGGGCTGACCCGCTTATTTGGCTACAATACTGCAATGATCTCGTGAGAAAAATTCATGTGCTAAAACAGAACCGGGGTCCCGGGACGGTTTTAATCACCCGCGAGTATTAGATTATCTCATGTTTTGATGGGTCTCTATTGCAAGCTAGTCGCCGTTATCAGGCCTGTGCGCAACAGTTATTGCCTGATATTGCCTGAAAGTCACCAGTTAAAGTGACATTTAACAACGCTACCGCCCCTGGGTTGGCTCCCACCTTGCCATTTCAGCTAAATTTTTAAACTAATTCTGTAAATTTAAAACAGATGAAAATTTAAATTACGGTTTCTGATTATACACTTCGCTAAAAGTTTTTGTACATGCCCCCGGATGTCAGTCTGCATCTTTCAGTTTATGCTGAATACAGGAACGCATTGGTTTATGCCACTAATGAGTTAACTCTGGTAAATAATACATCCGTCTCAAGTAGCCTGATGGCAGGCGGGCCATGGCATATCACCGTACACCGGATAAGGGAAGCTATACCGGTTTCCCTGTAGGGACTTTTACCAGATGTTACAGTTAACCAGGCCGACTCTGTGACTTATGTTTTATCCCGTGCATTAAGGGTACGAGATCGGGTGAAAAATGGAAATGTAAATAGTATCTGACTGCAACTATCAAGGACATTTATTGAAATAAAGGTGTACTAAGCATCTTTCTTCCGGCCATGTCGCATCAATAATGTTGTGGTTGTGACAGTACTCTCCGGAAGCTTCCCCCCGCAGGCCATAGCCATTAGCAGTACCATATAAGCTGCAGGTCAATTTTAATCGCACAGCAAACCGCCGCACTGATATTTATACAATAATAACCTCATTTTCCGTATACAGAGCATGTCAGACCTGAGGCATTACTTCTCTCATGCTGCGGTACTTCATACAAGAACAACCATAATTTATGTCAAAAATATATGTTCTGCTCAATAAAATCATATGAATTTTAATTCCAGTTCGTTGATCAGGATCAACGGCTAAAAAAAGAGAGCGCCGATGATATAAACACTTTATCTGTCAGTCAGATGAGGTACTATGCCGGATATAATTACAAGCGCTATTTCAACGGCTTCCGCTCATACGGAATAAAACTATCGCCGGAAATGCAATATTACCTGTACGCTGCTACCTTAATATTTAAACTACTAACAGAAAAAGACGATGAACGTAAAATTAAATACTGCACCGCCGCTGAACGGGTCTCCCCCTGCCGCAGGCAAAAAAAACCGTTTGATATTGTTGCTGCTGCCAATAATTGTTGCACTGTTGTTATTAGCTGTACCGGTGCCGGCAGGACTTCCTCCTTATGCATGGCATTTCTTCGCTATTTTCGTCGGGGTGATTGTCGGGTTGATTTTTGAGCCGTTACCCGGGGCAGTGATTGGTCTGACCGGCGTAGTCGTGATTGCACTGTTCAGTCAGTGGCTGCTGTTCAGCCCGGAACAACAGGCTGCTGCCGGGTTTAAACTGGCCGGACAATCATTTAAATGGGCCGTCAGTGGTTTCGGGAATTCCACTGTATGGCTGATTTTCGGTGCCTTTATGTTTGCTGCCGGTTATGACAAAACGCAGTTCGGCCGTCGTCTTGCCCTGATACTGGTGAAATACCTGGGGCGCCGCAGCCTGACTCTCGGTTATGCCATCACCTTTGCTGATTTACTGCTGGCCCCTTTTACGCCTTCCAACACCGCCCGTAGCGGGGGCACCATCTACCCGATTATTGCCAACCTGCCGCCATTGTATGACTCTAAGCCTAATGACCCCAGCGCCAGACGGATCGGCTCTTATCTGATGTGGGTCGCCATTACCGCGGCCTGTATTACCAGCTCTATGTTTCTGTCTGCTCTGGCCCCCAACTTGCTGGCCCTGGCGCTGGTTAAAAGTATCACCGGTATCACGATTTCCTGGGGTAACTGGTTTATCGCCTTTCTGCCGGTCGGAGTGATCCTGATTCTGCTGATGCCGTTGCTGGCGTATCTGTTTTATCCGCCGGAAGTCAAAGTCAATGATGAAGTCCCCCGCTGGGCAACCCGTGAGCTGGAGAAACTCGGCAGACTGTCGCGTAACGAAATTCTGCTACTGGTCTTTGTCTGCGCTGCTCTGGCAATGTGGATCTTTGCCACCCGCTGGATTGAACCGGCGATGGCTGCCATGCTGGTCATTACCCTGATGTTATGGACCGGGGTACTGAACTGGAGCGATATCACCGGTAATAAAGCCGCCTGGAATACCTTTGCCTGGTTTGCCACCCTGGTCGCCCTGGCTGATGGCCTTTCCTCCACCGGATTTATTAGCTGGCTGGGTAAAGAAGGCGGGGCACTGATGGGAGGAATATCGCCGGGCGTCGCCAGCCTTATCTTAGTGGTGGCGTTCTTTTTGCTGCACTATCTGTTCGCCAGTACCACGGCACATACCACCGCTCTGCTGCCGGCGATGCTGACCATTGCCGCCACTATCCCGGGCCTGGATATGCAGGTTTTTTGTCTGATGATGGTCACATCCCTGGGGATCATGGGGATTATCACCCCTTACGGTACCGGACCAAGCCCGATATACTATGGCAGCGGCTATCTGCCAACCGCCGATTACTGGCGTCTCGGGACCATTTTCGGGGCTATCTTTCTTGCGGCCCTGCTGCTTATCGGCTATCCATGGATGGCGATGGTCTTCGGCTGACAGATCGGGTTTATCGCTGCAGGTATTAATGCGTTAAATGATTATCCCTCCGCGACCGCTATCAGCGGGTGGCGGGGGGACATAATAATTACCATCAGTATTTTGCGAAGCGCAACGGTATCCCGTTGCTGCCGATTAAGTGAGAAAACATGTCGAATACACCTTTCCATTATCAGGACCCTTTTCCGGTCACCGAAGATCAGACTGACTATTACCTGCTGAGCAGTGATTATGTCTCAGTTGCCAGTTTTGACGGCGAAGAGGTGATCAAAGTCGCCCCGGAAGCACTCACCCTGCTGGCTCAGCAGGCATTCCATGATGCATCATTTATGCTGCGTACCGCCCACCAGCAACAGGTGGCGGCTATTCTTGCTGATCCTGAAGCCAGTGAAAACGATCGCTATGTCGCCTTACAATTTCTGAGAAATTCAGAGATTGCTGCCAAAGGTATTCTGCCAACCTGTCAGGATACGGGAACCGCGATCATTATGGGCAAAAAAGGCCAGCGGATCTGGACCGGTGGCGGTGATGAAGCCAGCCTGTCCCGCGGCGTATTTAATACTTTCCGGCAGGATAATCTGCGTTATTCGCAGAATGCTGCACTGGACATGTATAAAGAAGTGAATACAGGCACCAACCTGCCGGCGCAGATTGATCTGTACAGTGTCGATGGTGATGAATATAAATTTCTCTGTATCGCCAAAGGCGGCGGTTCAGCGAACAAAACCTATCTCTATCAGGAAACCAAGGCACTGCTCAGTCCGGGTAAACTGCAGCAATACCTGGTGGAGAAAATGCGCACTCTCGGCACTGCGGCCTGCCCGCCCTACCATATTGCCTTTGTGATCGGCGGTACCTCCGCCGAAAGTACCCTGAAAACGGTGAAACTGGCATCCACCCATTATTACGACGGACTGCCAACTGAAGGTAATCACTATGGACAGGCTTTCCGTGATACGGAACTTGAACAGGCTTTGTTAAAAGAAGCTCACAGCCTCGGGCTGGGTGCACAATTCGGTGGTAAATATTTTGCCCATGATATCCGGGTCATCCGCCTGCCACGCCACGGCGCCTCCTGTCCGATAGGAATGGGGGTGTCCTGTTCCGCGGACCGGAATATTAAAGCCAAAATTAATCGCCAGGGGGTGTGGATTGAAAAGCTGGAACATAATCCGGCCAGACTGATCCCGGAACATCTGCGCCGGGAAGGCGAAAGTACGGTAGTGGATATCGACCTTAACCGGCCGATGAAAGAGATACTCGCCCTGCTGACACAGTATCCGGTCTCTACCCGGCTGTCACTGAACGGCACCATTATTGTGGCGCGTGATATTGCCCATGCGAAGCTGAAAGAACGGCTGGATAACGGCGAAGATCTGCCGCAATACATCAAAGATCATCCGGTATATTATGCCGGCCCGGCCAAAACACCGGCTGGCTATGCCTCCGGCTCCCTCGGCCCGACCACCGCCGGGCGTATGGACTCTTATGTTGATCTGCTTCAGGCCCATGGCGGCAGCATGATTATGCTGGCAAAAGGTAACCGCAGTCAGCAGGTTACCGATGCCTGTCAGAAACATGGCGGATTTTATCTTGGCAGTATCGGCGGACCGGCAGCGGTACTGGCACAACAGAGCGTAAAAAGCCTCGAGTGTGTCGAATACCCGGAACTGGGTATGGAAGCCATCTGGAAAATTGAAGTACAAAACTTCCCGGCATTTATTCTGGTAGACGATAAAGGAAACGACTTTTTCAGCCAGATCCTGCAAAACCAGTGTGCCGGTTGCGCAAAATAACCGCAAACAATCACGGCCTGCTTTCCCGCAGGCCGTTTCCGCAATAACGGGTAACCCCTGCCCGCAGTAATGTAATATTCTCCGCGACGTTTTTTCCGTGACTGTCGTGTAATGTTCTACACTGACAACCACACCCTTGAGAGGAGAACATCATGAGCAAGATTAAAAGCTACGCCGCAGCAGAAGCTGGCGCAGAACTGGAACTGTATGAATTTGATGCCGGCGAGCTTGCTGCCGAAGATGTTGAAGTCAAAGTAGAATACTGCGGTATCTGCCACTCGGATTTGTCGATGATCGATAATGAATGGGGAATTTCACAATATCCGCTGGTTGCAGGCCACGAAATTGTCGGCCGTGTCCACGCTCTGGGCGCAGCCGCACAGAGCAAAGGCCTGAAAATCGGCCAGCGGGTCGGCATTGGCTGGACAGCCCGCAGCTGTGGTCACTGTGACGCCTGTATCAGCGGCAGTCAGAGCAACTGTCAGCAGGGCAGCGTACCCACTATCCTGAACCGTGGTGGCTTTGCCGAGAAGATCCGTGCCGACTGGCAGTGGGTGATCCCGTTACCGGAAGCGCTGGATATCGAATCTGCCGGCCCGCTGTTGTGCGGCGGTATTACGGTATTCAAACCGTTACTGCAGCACCATATCACCGCGACCAGCCGTGTCGGCGTGATCGGGATTGGCGGGCTGGGACACATTGCCATCAAGTTACTGCATGCAATGGGCTGTGAGGTGACCGCGTTTAGCTCATCACCGTCGAAAGAAGCGGAAATTCTGGCGATGGGGGCGGATAAAGTGGTTAACAGCCGTGATCCTGAAGCACTTACAGCACTGGCGGGTCAGTTCGACCTGATCATTAATACCATCAATGTGTCTCTGGACTGGATGCCGTATTTCCAGGCGCTGGCTTACAATGGCAGTTTCCATACCGTCGGCGCCGTAATGAAACCGTTTGAAGTCCCGGCCTTTACCCTGATTGCCGGTGACCGCAGCCTTTCCGGTTCTTCGACCGGTTCTCCTCACGAGCTGCGCAGTCTGGTAAAACTGGCGGCCCGTTCCGGCGTCAAACCACAGACCGAACTGTTCCCGATGTCAAAAATCAATGAGGCTATTCAGCATGTCCGTGACGGTAAAGCCCGTTACCGTGCAGTACTGAAAGCTGATTTCTGATATTTCAGCGGCCCGTCTTGCGGGCCGTAATCTCAGTGATTACTCTCCGGTTTTACCGGCTGTTTCAATGGCAGCCACCACCTGAAACCGGCTGTCGGCCGGTCACCTCCCGGCAATCCTATGGTTCGTCTCTTCCCGGTGATGCAAGTTCCCCCCGATACGGCAAGGGTCAGCGGCAGTTTTAGCTGATCATAAAAGTGCAGCAGTTCTCCGGCTAAAACATTTATCCGCTCCGCCCCCGGCAATAATGCTATCCATCCCCCCGATGAAAGGCGTTGCTCACTGGCCCTGCGGCTGTTCACCTAATACACCGGGACTGTCAGCAGTAAGTCCCGCCGTTCTGCGGCCATTTTCAGGCCCGCGCTCTGTCGGCAAAAAGCCGGGAATTTATAAGTAATAATTAACCGTTATATCCTGATTTTTCACCGCGACAACCGGCTAACCTCATCACACTTCCCGTTATTTCACGGGGTCTTCCGGCAGTAAGGCAATGATTAGCAAAAAATGTGCAGAGTAATGCACCAATCAGCATTAAATAAATACCCGTCGTCTGGTTATAGTTTTGAAAAAATTACTCACCGGTTACTTACTATGCCAAGAAATGAACAACTGTCGCTGGGGGCTTTTATTCATCCGGCCGGGCATCATGTCGCGGCCTGGCGCCACCCACAGGTGGCCCCCGATCCGCTGGATATTCAGCAGTATATTCAGATTGCGAAAACGGCCGAACGCGCCTGTTTTGATATGCTGTTTTTTTCCGACAGTCTGGCGGTGTTCGATTCTGTCGAAGCCCATAAGATGGCCCGTTCCAACTATTTTGAACCGGTCACATTACTGGCATCGCTGGCGGCGGTGACGCAACATATTGGTCTGATTGCGACCGCGACCACCAGCTACAACCAGCCTTATCATATCGCCCGGCAGTTTGCCTCACTGGATCACCTGTCCGGTGGCAGAGCGGGCTGGAATCTGGTGACATCCGATGCCGCCAATGAAGCCGCTAACTTTAACCGGCACCAACACTTCAGCCATCAGGAACGTTACCTGCGTGCCGCCGAATTTTACCGGGTGGTGGAAGGTTTGTGGAATAGCTGGGAAGACGATGCCTTTATCTATGATAAGGCTTCAGGTCAGACCTACCGTCCGGAAAAAATGCATCCCTTACATCACCGTGGTGACTATTTTCAGGTCAGCGGGCCATTAAATATTGCCCGTTCACCACAGGGTAAACCCGTGGTCGTGCAGGCAGGTTCCTCGGAGGCCGGTAAGGCCCTGGCGGCAAAAACGGCCGATCTGGTATTTACCGCACAGTCTGATCTGAAAAAAGCTAAAGAGTTCTATCAGGACGTCAGGCAGCGCCTCAGTGCCTGCCAGCGTCCCGAAAACAGTCTGAAAATTATGCCGGGCGTACTGCTGGTCACCGGCCAGTCCCGGCAGGAAGCCGAAGAAAAGTATCAGCAATTCCAGCAACTGGTTCAGCCGGAGGTCGGTATCGCGTTATTAGGCAGAATGCTGGGTAATTTTGACCTGTCCGGCTATCCGCAGGATCAACCACTGCCTGAACTGCCGCTGTCAGATTCAGGGCAGCAGAGCCGTCAGGCTCTGCTACGGGGGATCGCCGCCAGCGAAAACCTGACGCTGGCTGAGCTGGGCCTGCGTATTGCCGGTGGCCGCGGTCACCACACGGTAATCGGGACCGCGCAACAAATTGCCGACGAGCTTCAATGCTGGTTCGAAGAATATGCCGCGGATGGTTTCAATATTATGGTCCCGCACCTGCCTGCCGGACTGGACGATATTGCCCGGACGGTTATTCCCGAATTACAGCGCCGGGGGCTGTTCAGAAAATCCTACCAGGGAAAAACCCTGCGCAGTCACCTGGGGCTGACACCACCACCTTTTCATCCGCCTTTTGAGAGTCAGTAACATGAGTTATCAGCCAGCAGAACAACGTTATCAGCACATGTCCTATCCGCATTGCGGCAACAGTGGTTTAAAACTGCCGCGCATTTCTCTCGGACTGTGGCAGCACTTTGGTGATAACAGTACCCGCGAACAACAGCGAAGTTTACTGCGCTGTGCCTTTGATGCCGGTATCACCCATTTTGACCTGGCAAATAACTATGGCACACCCTATGGCAGTGCCGAACAAAATTTCGGAGAAGTGTTTCGTCGTGATTTTCGTCCCTTCCGCGATGAACTGATTATTTCCACCAAAGCGGGTTACGATATGTGGCCGGGGCCTTACGGCCAGGGAGGCAGCTCGCGGAAATACCTGCTTGCCAGCCTGAATCAGAGCCTGCAACGCCTCGGCCTGGAGTATGTCGATATCTTCTATTCCCACTGTTATGACCCCGCCACGCCACTGGAAGAAACGGCTTCCGCCCTCGCCAGCGCCGTGACACAGGGTAAAGCACTGTATGTCGGGATCTCCTCCTATCCGTCAGCAGAAACCGGTGAAATAGCCCGGTTACTGCAACGGTGGCATATTCCTTTGCTGGTCCATCAGCCTGCTTATAACCTGTTTAACCGCTGGGTCGAAGACAGCCTGCTTGAGACCTGTGCCCGGCAGGGAACAGGGATTATCGCCTTCAGCACCCTCGCTCAGGGACTGCTGAGCGGAAAATACTCCGCCAGTACCCCGGCTGCCCTGCGCCGTCATAGTATTGATCAGCGTGAACTGAGTGCGGAAAACTTTGCCCGCATTGCCGGGCTGGAAAATATTGCCCGACAGCGTGGTCAGTCATTACCGCAGATGGCACTGGCATGGGTACTGCGCCAGCCACAGATCAGCTCCGCACTCACCGGCGTCAGTTCACCGGAACAATTACTGCATAACCTCGGGGCATTGCAAAATATCCGCTTCAGTGAAGAAGAACTGCGGGATATCGACCATTTCGCTATCGACGGCAGCAGCCAGTTTGGCCGAATCAACGACCGACAGACGGAGGGCTGATGTTTACACTGCTGACAACGTTCGCCACATTATTACTGATTATCCTGATCTCTTACTGGCTGACCCGGCGGTTTAAACATACCACCGCACGGGAGTACTTTATGGCCAGCGGCAAACTGAGTTTCGGCTTTATTGCCGGTTCCATGATGCTGACCAATGTTTCCGTCGACCAGCTAATCGGTCTGAATGGTGATGCCTACCTGCATAATCTGAGTGCGGTCGCCTGGGAAGCTACAGCGATTATTGCCATTATCGCCCTGGCACTGTTCTTCCTGCCGCGCTATATGCAGGGCGGGTTTACCACCCTGACGGAATTTATTGAATCCCGATATGATAAAACAGCGCGCAAAATTGTCAGTGTATTACTGCTGATGACCTATACCCTGGTGCTGTGTCCCTCGTCGTTATACCTCGGGGCACTGACCCTGGAAAAAATATTTAATATTCAACAGGCGCTGGGGGTCAGCTACCAGACCAGCATGATCCTGATGATTTGCCTGACCGGCTTTATTGGTACCGCCTATGCGGTACTGGGAGGGCTGCGGGCTATCGCCGTCTCCGATACCATTAACGGGGTGTTTCTGATCGTCATCATTCTGCTGGTGCCAGTACTTGGTTTCCTCGCTCTTGGTCACGGGCACCTGCTGGCCGGAATGCAGGAGTTACTGCGACAGAATCCGCAAAAACTGAATATGATTGGTAATAATCATGACAGCGTGCCTTTCAGTACCCTGTTTACCGGCATGATCTTTGCCAACCTGTTCTACTGGTGTACTAACCAGGCAATTATGCAGAAAAGCCTTGCAGCACGCTCGCTGCAGGAAGCCCAGAAAGGGATCCTGCTGACCGGTGCCTGTAAGCTGGTGCTGCCGTTACTGATGATGTTACCGGGAATTATTGCGTGGCATTATTTTCATGGCCATCCCCTGACCTCTTCCGACCTGGCCTATCCTTCGCTGATTGCGGCATTACTTCCCTGGTGGCTGAAAGGCTTTTTTGTCGCCATCATTCTGGGAGCAGTAATGAGCCACTTTAATGCCATTATTAATGCCTCTGCCACGTTGCTGACTTATGATTTTTACCTGTCATACCGACCAAAGGCCACAGACCATCAGCAGGTACGCTTTGGTAAGCAGATGAGTTTACTGGTTGCGTTAATCTCCATCGCCTGTGCTCCGCTGTTAATGGATGCACCGGAGGGCATCTATACATTACTGCGGCGTTTCACCGGTTTCTTTAATATGCCGGTGATTGCTGTCGTGCTGTTTGCTTTTATCGTCGCCCGCCCGCCGGCTATTGCTGCCAGAATTGTGCTGATATCACATGCTCTGATATACGGTATTTTTATTCTGGGGCTGAATGTTGATGCCCGCTGGGGGATCAGCTTTATTCATCTGATGGGGATCTTGTTTGCCGGTGAGATGTTACTGTTGTTTATTCTGCACCGTTACCTGCCCGGCAAGACAATACCGCCGATCACTGCCACCGGTAAGGAGCTGGTTAGCTGGCAGTATGCGGTTCCTGTCAGTGTGGTGCTGGTCGCCGCACTGATCAGTCTTTATCTGACCTTCTCTCCGCTGGGGATCGTCAGCGGGCATCTGACCTCTGGCTGGTATCTGTCAATGGGCCTGCTCTGGACACTGGCGTTAGTGATTGCCGGCCGCAGCCATCTTCGCCATAAACCGTTATTATCATCCCGCACCCGTCAGGGCAGCCTGCCACTGGATAATAATTAACGGTGTTCAGGGCGGCAGTACTGGTATCAGGTACGTCACAGGGCTGCCGTCAATATTCAGGGACAACCAATGGGGCCGGAGGTGTTTATCACCGCCCCCTGTAACACGGACCGGTTGTCGCCGGTCCGCCAGAGGTTCGCAGCATCAGCCGGTCGCAGAAGAACCATAAACTCCCGGCAATCAAAGGTTTTCAGCAGCGGCGGGACATTATTTTTCAAAGGCAGGTTTCAGGCTGATATGGGCGATAAGCCCGGTCAGTGACAGAACCATCACCGAGCGAACTATCTGCTGATAGCGTTGCTGTTGCATAATATTTAATTCCTTATCCTCACTGACAAAATCGGCAGGCGGCGGAATAGTCACACAATGCAGTTCAGCAAAAGGCCCGAGAACTTTATCATCAGTAAAACTGTACTCGGTGCCGTCATGATTCAGGGCTTCACGCAGTGTCATAAGCCGTTCACAGTCTTCATACTCAGCGCGATTAATGACCCCCAGGCCGTAAATCAGTTTCAGGCGTACCGATAACTCCCCCAGCGGGCCATTACCCAGCAATAAAGGCCCGACCGCATACTTGACCGCATAATCATCTTTACGGAATACTTTGACCAGCAGAACATTCACGGCTTCCGACAGCATTTCAATGGCGGCGATCAGAAAACTTCTGACAGACTGCCCGCTATTCAGCCGTTCCAGCACCCGGTTTTCAAAAGCCTGCGATTGTTCCATTGGTCCCTGCATATCACCCCGGTCGTCTGATAATACCCGCAAGGGCACAGTAAGACTGTGCCCTGAATATTTATATATCAGGAATAAGGGGCCGATTATACCATAGCGTTCCGGGCCGCCACTATCGCCCTGACAAGCTCACTGTCAGCCTCCAGCCCGGAGATTTCAGCCAGGGTGGCAGCAACACCCTGTTTCTTCAGCAAACTGGCCAGCTCATACGACTGAGGATCCTGCTCACTGTGGAAGTGTAATGCCGCAGCTACCCCCGTAATCAGATGTTTCTGTGGCAGTTGATATTCGAGGGTGCCGAGTATCGGTTTAATCAGCCGGTCACCGGCACTGAGTTTGCGCAATGGCTGACGCCCTACCCGCTCCACATCATCATCCAGACAGGGATTCTCAAACCGACCGAGAATACTGCGGATATAAGCCGCATGCTGGTCAGCATCGAAAGCATAACGACGGATCAGCACCGCGCCGCTTTCCTCCATCGCGCCCTGCACTGTCCGACGGATATGCGGATCCAGCACCGATTCGCGGATAGTTTTGTGCCCCGCCAGGTGACCAAGGTAAGCCGCGATCGCATGGCCGGTATTCAGTGTGAACAACTTTCTTTCGACAAACGCCATAAGATTGTCGGTCAGCGTCATCCCCGGAACTAACGGAAACTCGCCTTTCAGCCGGGTCTTATCGACAATCCATTCACTGAAACTTTCAGCAGTCACTGCCAGAGGATCACCGCCGGCGAGGGCAGGCAGGACAATACGGTCAACCGCAGAATCAGCAAACCCCGTATGTTGCTCAACCCATGGCTGATAATCCGCTGGCAGCGCGGCCATAACACAGGCTTTTAGCCTGGTGGTGGCCGATAACTGGTTTTCACAGGCAATAATATTCAATGGCCGGTGATTGCCATTCTCCTTACGACGCATAAGCCCCGTAGCCAGGGTTGCGGCAACAGCACCGAGAACCTGAGCACCGACGGCGGTGGTAATCAGATCCGCTGAAGCAATTAAATCCATGATTGCTTCGCTGGTACTGTTGACCGCCCTGACCCCCGTGACAACAGAGAGTTGCGGTTTCTCGCCGGCGATTTGCACCGGATATTCTCCGCGGCGGTTCAGTTCATCCACCACCCGCTGATTAATATCGGCAAAAATCAGTTCTGCCCCCGCTTCTGCCAGCAATTTCCCGATAAAACCACAGCCAATATTACCGGCACCAAAGTGTAATGCTTTCATAGTACGTCCTTTTACAGTCACAATCAGAATCAGCAGCAGATTGCGCAGCCGTATCCCTGCCACGCCGCTGCGCCTTGCATGGATATCAGGTTTCAGCTGGCGGGCTTATCCGCCAGCAGTGCCAGAACTTCCGGCACACTTTGGGTGGTGGCCAGCCGGGTGATGATGTGTTCGTCATCCAGAGCTGTCGCCAGCCGGGAGACCACCTGAATGTGTTCGTCATTACGCGCAGCAATACCGATCACCAGCCGCGCGATATCCTGCGGCTGGTCACCGAAGTGCACCCCGTCAGGGTACTGGCAGAACACTATCCCGGTTTTCAGCACACGATCTTTGGCGGCTACTGTGCCGTGTGGCACCGCAATCGATTCTCCGAGGTAGGTTGACGCCAGGGTTTCCCGTTCCAGCATGGCTGCCACATATTCCGGCCGGACATAGCCTCTTTTCACCAGTTGTTCACCGGCAAAACAGATAGCCTGTTGTTTAGTCTCAGCGTAATTGCCCAGCAGCACATCACCGGCAGATAGCCGGAAAGAGGGCCCCGGATGTTGTCCGCCACTGTTGTCAGCGACCCGGCTTAGCGGCTCAGCCTGCGGGCTGACCAGCTGCAAACGGACAGCCAGATCCTGATACAGATCGCTGTCAAGGAAACGGGTCAGAGAAATATGCCGGGCCTGAGGTGCCTGGCGCATCGCCCGTTCAGTCAGTTCACGGTGGGTAATGACCAGGTCCGCATCCTCCGGCAGGCTATTGATTGCAGCATGGGAGACAGAAATATGCGTCAGACCGGCATCAGTGATTTTTTTACGCAACATCCCGGCCCCCATCGCACTGGATCCCATCCCTGCATCGCAGGCGACGATGATCTGGCGAACATGCCGGAGATCATCCGGCAGCGATATCTCTGCTGAGACCTGCTGGCCGGTTTTCATGGCCCGCACGCGACGGGAAGCGGCATCCATATCCTGCTCTCTGACTTTCCCTGTTTTCAGCAGGATGACGGCAATAATAAAAGACACCAGAAATGCTGTGATAATGGCGGCAATATTGGCAAAGTAAGCGCCTTTAGGCGTCATTGCCAGTACCGCCAATACCGAGCCAGGCGAGGCCGGAGAAACCAGCCCTCCATCCAGCAACGCCAGGCTAAATACACCACTTACCCCGCCACAGATCACCGCAAGGATCAGCCGCGGATTCATCAGTACATATGGGAAATAAATCTCGTGGATCCCCCCGAAAAAGTGGATGATGGCTGCGCCTCCGGCAGACTGCCTGGCATTTCCGCGGCCAGACAGCATATAGGCCAGTAACACTCCCAGTCCGGGACCGGGGTTGGCTTCAATCAGAAAGAACAGGGATTTACCGGCCTCACTGGCCTGCTGGATCCCCAGCGGGGAGAATATCCCGTGGTTAATCGCATTATTCAGAAACAGGATTTTCGCCGGTTCAACAAAGACAGAAGTAAGGGGCAGCAGACTATTCTGCACCATCAGATTAACCCCTGATGCAAGCAGGCGAGACAGCCCCTCAGCCAGTGGCCCGATGGCCAGAAAGGCCAGAATAGCCAGTAACATACCGATAATTCCGGCGGAGAAATTATTGACCAGCATCTCAAAACCGCTTTTAATTTTATCGTCCGTATAACGGTCAAAGATTTTGATTATCCGGCCGCCCAACGGACCCGCGATCATCGCCCCGAGGAACATTGGCATATCCGCCCCGGCGATAACGCCCATCGTGGTAATCGCCCCGACCACCCCGCCACGCTCTCCCCCGACAAGACGACCGCCGGTATAACCAATTAATAAAGGCAGCAGATAGGTAATCATCGGCGAAACAAGTTTCGCCAGGGTCTGACTGGGTAACCAGCCGCTGGGAATAAACAGCGCGGTAATCATCCCCCAGGCGATAAAGGCACCGATATTTGGCATTACCATATTGCTTAAAAAGCGGCCAAAGCTTTGTATTTTTATTCTGATAGCTGATGAAAACATATAAATATTCCTTATAAATATGCACCAACACATAAAAAGGCACGGGAATGTACTATCCTGCAGATATCAGCATGACATCTCCGGGAGTGATCACTCTGGCGGACTCTATCACGCAGATCTGGCGGCGCATATTCGGGTTAAATAATGTGATATGTATCACCATAAAGCGCCGTGAAGAGGGGGTAAATTAGTGATATGAATCACATTAAAAGATAATATTGCAGAGCAATATGCGGATTATTTTTACAAAATCCTGTTTTTATGTGATTTAAATCACATTTTATTTTTATTTATTTTATTTTGATTTGTGATCTGATTAACAATTTATTTTTAACCATCATGCGCCGCTTCACATTTTTATTCTGGCCAGTCAGCAGCCTGTATCCGCCGCGGAAATGTAAGGGTGTATGATTATTCAGACCGGATACTCCGGTTAATTTAAATCAGAAAAAATAATCGATTTACTGATTAGTCTTGTCTGCCGTGGCACTTTTGTCAGAGTCCGGCAGCACTGGCCGTTCCGGCTGCGATCTGAATCACAGAAAACCGCCGGCGGCCGCGGGCAGAAAACCACTCAGGACCTCCGGTAACCGCTCTGCCACGCATATTGCCACTCAGCTATTTTTATTCCCGCCGCCTGCAAAAAATCGCCAGGATATTCTGACCGGTAAAGGAATATCCGGCTCAGGGGCGCTGCGGTGCCCCGGGGATTCCCTCGTATAACACAATATAAAACAGCAGGTTAATCATGGATAAACATAAAATTCTCAGGCACATCCCCTGGGCGGTGTTAGGGGTCATTGGTGCGTTTTGCCTTGCTGTGGTGGCATTACGGCGCGGTGAACATGTCAGTGCTATGTGGCTGGTGGTCGCCTCCGTTTCGGTCTATCTGGTGGCATACCGCTATTACAGTCTGTATATCGCGCAAAAAGTGATGCAGCTGGATCCTTCCCGCGCCACCCCTGCCGTGATGAACAATGACGGCCTTAATTATGTTCCGACCAACCGCTATGTCTTATTTGGTCACCATTTTGCGGCTATCGCCGGGGCCGGCCCGCTGGTCGGGCCGGTTCTGGCTGCACAAATGGGCTATTTACCCGGCACTCTGTGGCTGCTGGCCGGTGTGGTACTGGCCGGTGCGGTACAGGACTTTATGGTGTTGTTTATCTCTTCGCGCCGTAATGGCGCATCCCTCGGCGAGATGATCAAACAGGAAATGGGGCCGGTGCCGGGTACCATCGCTCTGTTTGGCTGTTTTCTGATTATGATCATTATCCTCGCTGTGCTGGCGCTGATTGTGGTTAAAGCACTGGCCGAAAGCCCGTGGGGAGTATTTACCGTCTGTGCCACCGTGCCGATAGCGCTGCTGATGGGCGTATATATGCGCTATATCCGCCCCGGCCGGGTACTGGAAGTCTCGGTCATCGGGCTGGTATTACTGGTGCTGTCTATCTGGTTTGGCGGTGTCATTGCCAGTGACCCTTACTGGGGACCGGCACTGACATTTAAAGACACCACTATTACCTATGCACTGATTGGTTATGCTTTTATCTCCGCTCTGTTACCTGTCTGGCTGATCCTCGCCCCGCGTGACTATCTGGCAACCTTCCTGAAAATCGGGGTGATTGTCGGTCTGGCGATCGGGATCGTGATCCTGAATCCGGATCTGAAAATGCCGGCGATAACTCCGTTTATCGACGGCAGCGGCCCGTTATGGAAAGGCGCTCTGTTTCCGTTCCTGTTTATTACTATTGCCTGTGGTGCGGTTTCCGGTTTCCATGCACTGATAGCTTCCGGCACCACACCAAAATTACTGGCTAACGAAAAAGATGCCCGGCTGATCGGTTACGGTGCCATGCTGATGGAATCGTTTGTCGCGGTTATGGCACTGGTTGCTGCCTCAATTATCGAACCGGGTCTCTATTTCGCCATGAACACTCCGCCGGCAGGGCTGGGCTTTACCATGCCTAATCTGCATCAGCTGGGGGGAGAAAATGCGCCACTGATTATGGCACAACTGAAAGACGTGACAGCACAGGCCGCCGCCACAGTCAGTTCCTGGGGATTTGTGATTTCACCGGAGCAAATCCTGCAAACGGCCAAAGATATTGGTGAGCCTTCGGTGCTTAACCGCGCCGGGGGAGCACCTACCCTGGCGGTAGGTATTGCCGATGTATTCCACAAGATTATGCCACTGGCCGATATGGGCTTCTGGTATCACTTCGGGATCCTGTTTGAAGCCCTGTTTATCCTGACAGCACTGGATGCAGGCACCCGATCCGGACGCTTTATGTTGCAGGATCTGCTGGGTAATTTTGTACCTTTCCTGAAAAATACCCGCTCCCTGCCCGCAGGAATAGTGGGTACTGCCGGCTGTGTCGGACTGTGGGGTTATCTGCTGTATCAGGGGGTTGTGGATCCGCTGGGTGGCGTGAAAAGCCTGTGGCCGCTGTTCGGTATTTCGAACCAGATGCTGGCGGCCGTCGCCCTGATGCTGGGTACTGTGATCCTGATTAAAATGAAACGTACCCGTTATATCTGGGTAACCACCATCCCCGCAGTCTGGCTGCTGATCTGCACCACATGGGCTTTAAGTATGAAACTGTTCAGCGCTAATCCGCAACTGGAAGGCTTTTTTTATATGGCACGGGAATACCAGGCGCGGATAAATGACGGCAGTGCACTGAGTGCTGCTCAGATAGCGAATATGCAACAGATCGTACTGAATAATTACACCAATGCCGGCCTGAGTATTCTGTTCCTGCTGGTGGTGTACAGCATTATGTTCTACGGGGTAAAAATCTGGCGTCAGGCGGCGAAAAACCCTCAACGCAGCGATAAAGAAACCCCTTATGTTCCCGTCCCGGAAGGGGGGGTGAAAACCTCCTCCGGCCATTAAGCGACCGAAGGCCCGCCGTAATATGCGGGCCGTTATTATCAGGAGACACGATGTTTGGTAAAGCAGGCTCTGCATCAAAATATCTGGGGCAGGCGGCAAGAATGCTGGTAGGTGTCCCGGATTATGACAACTATGTTGAACATATGCGCAACCGTCACCCTGATTTGCCGGCGATGAGTTATGAAGAATTTTTTCGTGAACGTCAGCAGGCAAGGTATGGCGGAGACGGTAAAGGCGGCATGCGTTGCTGTTAACCAGGGAGAGTCTATGACACCGGTAAAAGTGACTTTACTGAGCGGTTTTCTCGGGGCAGGAAAAACGACCCTGCTGAAGACTATTTTGCAGACAGACCACGGCCACCGAATTGCCGTCATAGAAAACGAGTTTGCTGACACCGGCATTGATCAGCAGATTATCGGGGATCGTGCCAGCCGGATCACTACCCTGGCCAACGGCTGTATTTGCTGTGACCGTTCGGGTGAACTGGAAAATGCTCTGCTTGATCTGCTCGCTGCCCGCACGGCAGGATCGATCAGTTTCGATCGACTGATTATTGAGTCTACCGGGATGGCGGACCCCGGCCCGGTGATCCATACCTTTTTCCGCCATCCCGGGCTGGCGGAGGCCTGTCATCTTGACGGGGTTATTACCCTGGTGGATGCCGTTCACGCAAACCAGCAACTGGATAACTGTCAGGTTGCACAAGCCCAGATCGGTTATGCGGATCGCATTCTGCTGACAAAAACCGATCTTGTTGCAGACTGTGAAGCCCTGACAGAACGTTTACAGCGTATCAATGCCCGTGCCCCGATACAGCGGGTGTTGCACGGTGATACGGATATTGACAGTTTGTTTGATCTGCGGGGATTTATGCTGGAACACAGGGAGATTCGGCCGGCCTTAGCGTTCCGTTTTATGCCACAACACCGCGACAGGGTCAGCTCTCTGACCCTTCAGCTGGATTTTCCGGTCGATCTCCAAACCCTGTCAGGCGTTATGGAATCCCTGTTACTGCAATATGCCGATAATCTGTTGCGCTACAAAGGGATGTTATGGGTCAGCGGAGAGCCATGCCGCTTACTGTTTCAGGGGGTACAGCGCCTGTATAGCTTTGGCCATGACCGGCCATGGCAAGCGGATGAAACGCCCTGCAGCCAGCTGATTTTTATTGGTACTGACCTGCCCGAACAGCTGCTGACTCAGACATTTGAAGCTCTGCGGCCGGAACTATAGGCCGAGAGTTTCTTTCAGACGTTTCAGATAACGGCGGCTGACCGGCACTGTCTGACCGCCCTTCATCTTCAGTTCTCCCTGACCGTTCTCTCCCATACGGATCTCCTGTAACTGATCCATATTGATCAGATGCTGGCGATGGCAACGCAGCAGCGCAGTACGCTGCTCAAGGGTACGCAGTGTCAGCCCGGTCACCCCCTGTTTGCCCTCACGGCTGGTCACCAGCACCCCGCCAATCCGGCTGCTGACACAGGCCACGTCCTCCATCGCCAGCAGGTAAATCCGGTTCTGTCCGTTACAGGGGATATATTTCAGCGCTGACTGCAATCCGGGCAGCCGGGCCAGATCCTGCGGATCACTGGCCTGTCGCAGGCGCATCAGGCACTTTGTCAGCCTGGCCGGTTCGACCGGTTTCAGCAGATAGTCAAAGGCGGCTTCATCAAAAGCCTGTAATGCATATTCATCAAAAGCCGTCAGAAATACGATATGTGGCCGGTGTTGCGGGTCGAGCATACCGGCCATTTCCAGGCCAGTGATACGCGGCATCTGGATATCCAGGAACACCACCTGCGGGCGCAGGCGGTTAATGGCCGCCATCCCTTCAATGGCATTTGCAGCCTCACCGGCAATATCAATATCACTGTGCTGCTGTAACAGCAGCCGGAGATTTTCCCGGGCCAGTGGTTCATCATCGACAATCAATACTTTCATATCTCCTGCACCTCCGGCGGTAAACGGATAATTACCCGTGTGTAATTGTCAGTGTCATAGTCGACACACAGCCCGCAGCCATTGCCAAACCGCGCCCGCAGACGGCGGTCCACCAGCCCCATGCCCATGCCCTGCGATTTACCTGTCGGCGGGACAAATAGCCCGGCATTATCCTGTACCGAAATTTCCAGATACTCAGCTGACTGGCAGGCGGTGATGATAACTTCTCCGGTCCCCGGCAGCTGGGACGTACCATGTTTGATGGCATTTTCTACCAGAGGTTGCAGGGTAAACGCCGGTAAACGATGATGACACAATGCTTCAGGGACCCGTAAATTCACCTTTAGCCGTGACTGAAAACGGGCCTGCTCAATCTGCAGGTAGGCATTTACGTGTTCCAGCTCATCGCCAAGAGTCGCGACTTCGGAACTGCGCTTAAGATTTTTACGGAAGAACGTCGACAAATACTGCACCAGCACCCCGGCACGCTGCCGGTCATTACGGATCACAGCCTGCAGAGTATTCAGTGCATTAAACAGAAAATGCGGATTCACCTGGGCATGCAGCAGTTTAATCTCAGCCTGTGCCAGCAGGGCTTTTTGTCGTTCATACTGACCGGCAAGGATCTGCGCTGACAGTAACCGGGCAATACCTTCGCCCAGTGTCCGGTTGATAGAACTGAATAAGCGGTTTTTCGCTTCGTATAACTTGATGGTGCCAATCACCTGCTGGTTTTCACCATACAAAGGGATCACCAGAGTTGAGCCCAGTTTGCACTGCGGATTCACGGAGCAGCAATACGGCAGTTCGTTACCGTCCGCATAGACCACTTCCCCCGTTTCAATGGCACGCCGGGTATAGTGAGAAGAGACCGGTTTCCCGGCGATATGATGATCATCACCGATCCCCGTAAAAGCCAGCAATTCCCGGCAGTCAGTAATCGCTACCGCCCCGATATCCAGTTGCTGATGCAGCACCCGTGCGACTTTTAGACTGTTTTCGCGGTTGAATCCCTGGCGCAATATGCCCTCCGTTTCTGCAGCCACCCGCAAGGCGGTAGCCGAAAAGGCAGAGGTATAGCGTTCAAACATTGCCCGTTTATCCAGCAGGATACGCATAAACAGCGCAGCACCGACCGTATTGGTAATAATCATCGGGGCGGCAATATGGCTCACCAGTTGCAGTGCTTCCGAAAAAGGCCGGGCAATTAACAGAATAATCAGCATTTGCAGAGCTTCCGCCAGCAGAGTCAGTGCCCCTGCCGTCAGCGGACTAAACAGTTTATCTGCCCGTCCGCGCCGGACCAGAATCCGGTGTAGCCCTCCCCCCAGTAAGCCTTCTGCCAGAGTGGACAGCATACAACTCAGGGCGGTCATCCCGCCAAGAGAATAACGGTGCAGACCGCCGGTCAGCCCCACCAGCCCGCCAACAACCGGCCCGCCGAGTAAGCCCCCCATTACCGCCCCGATGGCACGGGTATTGGCAATCGAGTCATCGATATTTAATCCGAAATAGCTGCCGAGAATGCAGAAAAAAGAAAAGGTGATATAACACAATAACTTATGAGGAAGTCTGACCGTCACCTGCAGTAACGGAATAAACAGCCGTGTTTTACTCATCAGCCAGGCGATTACCAGAAATACACACATCTGTTGCAGTAACTGTATAACTAACCGGAATTCATGCATACGGGATGCCCCGGGGGAGTGACAAAACCGCAGAATATCCTGTCCTGGCAGGAATTTCTTTGAATCAGCGCCGGAAACCGCTCACGGAAAAATATCCGTCATTCAGCCTCTGGTTCCGGTGATATATAGTTGAAAGACGACGACCGTTTCCAGTCACCGGTCATGTTATCCAGCCTGAACTCATCCGGGAGAAACTATATTATTCGCTGCTGCAGATTTAGTCTCTGTTTCCGCCTTTGCAGATAACGGGCAAGGCGGTAATCCTGCCGGTGTCTGAACTGGCATACAATTCCCCGCGCAACATGAAATGCAGCGTATTGCCGCTGAGGCCGGTTTTTCGGAAACCGTGTTTGCGATTCCGGTGCAGGGAGAGCCTGCCGGGGTCTGGCGGGTCCGTTATTTTTCTCCGGAAACCGAAGTGCCTTTCTGTGACCATGCCACCATTGCCACCACCGCGGTGCTGGTGCAACGCTTTGGTGCGGGGGAATATCAGTTTCAGTTAAATCAGGCCACCCTTCAGGTGTCGGCTGAACCCGACGTACAGGGCAACTGGCAGGCCGCTTACCCGCAGCCAGCCGGTCTAATCAGGATCGGCTACCGGCATCATGAGCCGGATATGCGTATCCCTCCGGCGTTGATCCATGGCGGAGCCGACCATCTGGTGCTGGCATTAAAAGAGCGCTCATCTCTGGCGGCAATGCGTTATTCTCAGCCCGCAGGCCGTGAACTGATGCGGCGCAACGGCTGGGTGACTATCCTGCTGGTCTGCGGGGAAGATGCACAGAAATTTTATACCCGTCACCCGTTTGCCTATGGCGATGTTTACGAAGATCCGGCTACCGGTGCAGCTTCGGCAGCATTTGCCGGTTATCTGCGCGACCTGCAGTGGCCACATAACGGCGCGATAGAAATTGTGCAGGGCGAAGATATGGGGATGCGCTCACGCATTTTTGCCGGAATCAGCGATCTGACAGGCAGTCCGATTGCCATATCAGGACAGGTGCGGCAACTTATGTAAATTGCCTTAACGATAACCTCATGAGAGTATCTGCGAAGCATTATAACGCTGTTTCCGTCCCGCCCTGCGGGCGGGATATTGGTTGTTATTCCCCCTGACGCTTCAGAAAGGATATTTCATGCCAGTCTGCTCCAAATGTCATCAGCACATGACTAATGATTACTGTTCTTCCTGTGCCGAAAAAGCCCGTGAAGCCGACAGACATCATAATCACGGCAATAACGCCGCGACTCCGGTAACCGGTGACCCGCGCCCGGAGAATAACCGGCCCCCGTTGCCTGCCGGTGACGCGGCTGGCGGAACACCGGTAAAAACCACCCCGCTGCCGCTGGATAATTTCGCCGCAAAATTTATTTATGCCCGCTGGGTACCTCTGGCACTGATGGCGTTACTGGCCTTTGAAATTGTCGCCAGCCTGAAGTTTTTACAGAGTTATCAGCACTATTATGGTTATGGCATTTTTACTCTGCCCTTTCCGCTGCTCTATGCCCCGCTGGTCATACTGCTGTTTATTAACCTGCTGATGATGTTCAGATTCCGCGAATTTCATCAGCAAAAAAGTACCCGCCGTGGTCACCCGACTTTTTGTCTGTTTGTCTTCTTCTGGTTCTGGTATATGCGCACCATCGGCCTGACCGTCGGTTTCTGGTTACTTCGCCATTTCTAACGTCTTTGCCGGTGGTATTCCCTGCTCTCCGCCAGCAATACCACTGGCCGGCTCTCTCTCCTTCGCCCCATGACAGTGCCCCCTGCAGCCGGCCTGCACCTTCAGGGTGCACAGCACCTCCCACGGGCGGTTCTCCGTCAGTCGGGTATCCTGCGGTTAAACAATAAGAATATTTTATAGTTAATCGCAAAAAGTGACTGGCACAGATATTGCTTTCTTATTTTACCGGTTGTTAAAAGGGACAATAATGAAAATCGCAATCTGGCAGGCACAAAGCAGTTACTGTGATTATGCGGCTAACCTGGCACGGCTGGCGGCGGCACTTCAACAGGCTAAATCACAACAGGCTGAATTACTGATCACACCTGAAATGTTTATGTCAGGTTATGTATTACAGCAGCATCTCCCTGCCATGGCAGATAGCTTCCCGCTGACAGAATTACTGGCCCTGGCCAGAGAGCGGCAAATGGCAATGATTGTTACCGGCCCGCTGGCAGAAGCAGGGCAGATTTTTAATGCCAGTTATTTTATCTCGGCACAGGGGGAGTTGCAGTGCGTATACCGGAAAACCCATCTGTTTGGTGAGCTGGATAAACGTCAGTTCAGCCCCGGCAATCAACCGGTATGTATCACCCGCTATAAGGATCTGAATATTGCGCTACTGATCTGCTATGACGTTGAATTTCCTGAAACCGTCCGGGCTGCGGCCCGCGCCGGTGCCCATCTGGTGGCCGTCGCCACCGCACAGATGAAGCCCTTCGATTTTGTTAACCGCCACCTGATTGCCACCCGTAGCTGGGAAAACCAGCTGTATATGGCCTATGTCAATCAAACCGGCCGTGAACAACACCTTGAATACGTCGGATTAAGCCTGGTCACTTCTCCTGACGGGGAGGTGCTTTGCCAGGCCAGCGAATCTGAAGAACAGTTGTTATATGCAGAAATTGATCCGTCACAGGTCACTGAGGCTCAGAAACAGAATCCGTACCTGAGTGATTTGCGGACAGACATACTATGAATAGTGTAATAATAAGTGCGAGGAATTCCGTATGACTGAGGCTAAAACACGTCAGAAAACCGCCAGACTGAGCGGAAACCTGGGCGTTGGCAGTATTGTATTTATGGTGATTGCCGCCGCCGCCCCGCTCACGGTGATCGGCGGTAATGTTCCGCTGGCGATCGGCATTGGTAACGGAGTCGGTGCACCGTTCGGTTTTCTTATTGCGTCGTTAATCTTGCTGGTGTTCGCCGTCGGGTTTGTCGCCATGACTCCCCATGTCAAAGAAGCCGGTGCCTTCTACTCTTATATCAGTCAGGGGCTGGGACTACGTGCAGGGATGGGTTCAGCCTATCTGGCGCTGGTCACCTATACGGCGATCCAGGCGGGTGTCTACGGTTATATGGGCTGGGCGGTGAATGATTTGGTGGTTCATTACGGGGGAACCGCGCATCCGTGGTGGATGTACTCGGTGCTGGCTATCGCGGCAGTCGCCATTCTCGGGTACCGCCATATTGACCTGAGTTCCAGAATTCTCGGTATCGCGTTAGTTCTGGAAATTGGCGTGGTGCTGATCATGAACTTTTCAATTCTGTCTGAAGGCGGTGCCCAGGGAGTCAGCCTGGTATCCTTTGAACCAAAAACAGCGTTTACTCACGGACTGGGAATGTCGGTATTATTCGCTCTGACCGGGTTTATCGGTTTTGAATCCACCGCTATCTTCCGTGATGAGTCACGTAACCCGGAGAAGACGATTCCCCGCGCGACCTATCTGGCAGTCATTATTATCGGTGTGTTTTATACTTTTTCAGCCTGGGCGCTGATTACCGGGGCCGGTTATACCCGCTCGGTGGCAGTGGCTAATGACACCTTAAACGGTACCGGCAATATGCTGCTGGATATTGCCCGTCAGTATAACGGTGCCCTGATGAGTAATGTGATCCAGGTATTACTGATCAGCAGTATTTTCGCCTGTGTGCTGAGTTTCCATAATGTGTTATCCCGCTATCAGTACGTATTAGCCGGTCAGGGGTTTATGCCAAAATTTTTGTCGGCGGTGCACGGTGAGCATAAGTCACCCTGTAATGCCTCACTGGCTCAGTCGGCCACCGCCCTGTTGCTGATCACAGTGTGCGCAGCCTGTAAACTGCAGCCGCTGACCCAGGTGTTTGGTTATATGGCCGCCGTATCGACGGTCGGTATTGTACTGCTGATGCTGCTGACCAGTGTGGCTGTGGTGGCATTTTTCAAAAAGAATACAGCACTGGCCGCCGGCAAACACTGGCGTACCCGCATTATTCCGGCGATATCCGTGCTGGCACTGTCTGTATCACTGATTATGGTGTTATCTAACTTCACCACCC
Source organism: Tatumella sp. JGM94 (assembly GCF_018257595.1). Lineage (NCBI taxonomy): Bacteria > Pseudomonadati > Pseudomonadota > Gammaproteobacteria > Enterobacterales > Erwiniaceae > Tatumella > Tatumella sp. JGM94. The sequence goes on from NZ_JAERJN010000015.1 coordinate 87,041, forward strand.
TGACCGGCGGCAGTATGTTTATCAGTACATTACTGGCGATTATCCCGGTTGCAGCCCTGGTGACTGGCTATTCGGTGATTAATAAACGTCAGATTCTGGTCGCCAGTACTAACACCTGACCCTGCCAGCACCGCCTGATGTACAACTGACACAGCCAGCACCACGCTGGCTGTGTCATATCCCCGCGTCTTAACCTTCCGATCCCCCCACCGCACACGACAAATAACCTGCAGTCCGGCCCCCTCAGAGAAAAACATCGTTAATTATTCATTTTTTTTGAATGACATCAGCAGAATGATTAGATTTCGTTCAGTCAGCAGTCAGCGTAATCTTCTGTTTATCGGGACAACATCCCACTGTATAAACAAGATTACCCTGAGGAACACACCATGAAAGCTATCAAAAATATTGTTGCTGTTATTGCCTTTTCTGTTATCTCCGGCGCAGCCTTTGCTCAGACCATTACTGCCACAGCCTCCACTCTGGATGGTGCAGAAGCAAAAATTGCGGCACAGGCCAGCGCAGAAGGTGCCCGTTACAATATTACCGAAGCGTCTGCCGGTAACCGGATACATATGACCGCAGAGCTGAAAAAATAATCAGTGACGGGGGCTGCTAAAAGGCCGCCCGTAACGGCGGCCGGGGAACAAAAAACTGAACAGATCGCCGATCAGCGGTGCGTTTTTTCGAACGCTTTAAAACCGTCTTCAATGGTCGGGATAATGTCTGCAATTTCAAAGTACGGGGTGGTAATTAATTCAGAATCACGCAATCTTTCGATGGAAAAATAAAAAGACTGCATATCTTCGGCCTGGAACATTGCCACATCCGTACAACGGGTAGTAAACGCCTCCGCATCAAACATTCTTAAACTCACCTTACCGTCACTCAGTACATCGGCCAGTACCTTATCCGCAATACGGTTTCTCTCGCTGCGGGCCAGCCGCAGCCATGCAGGGGTGGTTTTTAACAGCACAAAAACAGTGATCATTATCGCCTCAGATATTCAGTATTTTTCACAGATTATCATCACGTTATTACAACCTTAGCAGCACGAGGGTGCATTTTTGTAACCGTTAATGTCACCGTCTGATAGCCCCGTCACTTATTTCCGGCCCCGGTGGCGGTCACAACAATATCAGCCGGTGACCGGTGGCCGGGCGCAGCAACAGCACTGTCAGAAACGCTTCGCTGGCCGGAGCATAAATAAAAGATAAAAAAACCTTGCTAATTTTTTACCGCTATGGATTAATAGCGCCATCGGTTTGTAAAACAGACCTTATGAAAGCAGTTTTAGTAAAGCAGTCTTCAGTTCAGGTGTTATCTACAGATACCCTCCTTTGCGAGTCTCCTCCTAAGTGCCCAATAAGTAACTCTCGAATAACAGGCCATCATCGCCGCAGTTAGTGGCTCATCAATTAAGGAAGTATCTATGTCTGACAAAATGACTGGTTTAGTAAAATGGTTTAACTCTGATAAAGGTTTTGGCTTTATCACCCCGAACGACGGTACCAAAGATGTGTTCGTACACTTCTCTGCTATCCAGAGCGACAGCTACAAAACTCTTGATGAAGGCCAGAAAGTTTCCTTCACCATTGAAAACGGCGCGAAAGGCCCGGCAGCAGGTAACGTTACCCCGCTGTAAGCCGCGCTGATTATCAGTGATGTTTACAATAGCGATGACGGTAAAGACCTGAGCAGATAAACCCGCTGATAGTAAAAGAAACCCGCCCCGTGCGGGTTTTTTATTGCCTGAAATTTATCCGCAAGGGCCGCCGGATATCTGCCGGGTTGTAGCGCGGTCTGGCCCCGCTTCACCCGTATATGACAGAGGCAACAGCCTGATGGCTGACTGCAGGGATCATATTCATTTCGGGGCAATGACAGACTGGTAATGCCGGCAGCGCGTGTAACCATGCCCGCCAGTAGGATACGGCAGAGAAAACCCGACATACGGTTCAGGGTAGTCCGGGGTTTCTTCCGCCAGCACTATCGGGTCGCGGCTAACCGTCCGGCATTCATCATCACAGAACGATCACACATATGGTCGATAACATCAGGATCATGGCTGACCAGTACCATTGTCAGTTGATTTTCCTGTCTGAGATCATTCAGTAAATTAAGTATTTCAGCCTGTACCGACATATCCAGCGCCGAAGTGGGTTCATCGAGCAGTAAGATTTTCGGCTGCAGTAACAGGGCACGGACAATCGCCACCCGCTGACGCTGCCCGCCGGATAACTGATGGGGATAACGGTCAATCAGGCTGCTATCCAGACCGGCCTGCCGGAACCCGTGCATAATCCGATCATCAATAGCATCCAGTTTCAGCCGTTTGAGAGGTTCCGCGAGCGTCCGCCGCAGCCGGTGACGCGGATGCAAAGAGGCGTAAGGATCCTGAAATACCATCTGTACATCACGGCGTAACTGGCCGGTAAATTCTTCGCCCGCCCGTACGGCCGTGCCTGCCAGAGTCATTTGCCCTTGCCAGTGGGGATTAAGACCAGCCATAACCCAGAGCAGGGATGATTTTCCGCAACCGGAAGGTCCGACCAGACCGAAACACTCCCCCGCGCCAATACTGAGGCTGGCGTCTGTCACTACCTGCCGCAGCTGATACCCGTCAGGATGAAATACACTGACCCCGTTCAGCCGGATAACACTCATGATAATACCTCCAGTGCGGCACGATCTAATGTAGGTAAACGCTTACCTTTGGTTGTCAGCCCGGGGCGACAGGCCCACAGAGTACGGGTATAAGGATGGCTGGCATGGGCTAACTCTGCCGCAGGCAGTGTATCGAGCAGCTGTCCCTGATACATCACCATCACCCTCTGACAATGGTCTGCCACCTGTTGCAAATCGTGACTGATCAGCAGCAGCCCCATATTACGCCGGGAAACCAGTTCACGGATCAGGGCCAGCACCTGATCTCGCATCCGGTGATCGAGGGCAGAGGTGGGTTCATCCGCAATCAGAAATTGCGGATCGGTGATCAGGGCTATAGCCAGCATAATACGCTGCCCCATCCCGCCCGAAAGCTGATTCGGGTAGCGTTTCATCAGTTGTTGCGGGTTTGGCAGCCCGACAGCATCCAGCATAGTGGTCACTTTTTCTCTGCGCTGACGACGGTTCAGAGAACCGTGTAATATCAGGGGTTCTTCCACTTGCCAGCCAATCGTCTGTGCCGGATTCAGGGCGTATTTCGGGTCCTGCATCACCATAGATAGCTGGCTGCCGCGCAACCGGCTCCAGTCACCGGCCGACAGGTGTAATGCATCCTGCCCTGCGATTGTCAGTTGACGGGCATCCGCTTTAAGCCCTGCCGCCAGTAATCCCATCAGGCTGCGTGCCGTCAGTGACTTTCCGGATCCGGACTCTCCCACCAGCGCGACACGCTCTTTGCCTAAGCAGAAAGAGAGGTTGTTCACCAGCGGCCGCCCTTCCGGCAGCACAATAGATAAGTGATCGGCAATAATGAAGGGTGTCGGTTCAGTTGTCATGTCGGCTATCCAGTCGGTCTCGCAGACCGTCCCCGATAAAATTAAAGGTCAGGCTGGCCAGCAAAATAGCGCCGCCCGGCGCTGCGGCTACCCACCACTGATCAAAAATCACTTTGCCGCCTTCTGCGACCATTGAGCCCCATTCTGCCGCAGGGGGGCGAACCCCCATTCCCAGAAAACCGAGTCCGGCGGCAGACAAAATAATCCCGCCGAGGCTGAGGGCTGCACGCACTACCGCCCCCGGTAAACAGAGCGGTAAAATATGGCCGAGCAGTAACGGCAAACCGCGTATTCCCTGCATCCTGGCGGCAGCAAGGTAATCACTGCGCCGCAAGCGCTGTGTTTCGGCACGGGCCTGACGGGCAAACGGTGGCCAGCTGGTCAGGGCGAGAGCCAGTGCGCCGTTCAGTAACCCCGGGCCAAGTACCGCCACCATCGCCAGGGCGATGACCAGACTTGGCAGTGATAAAAAGATATCGGTGATACGCATCAGGATCTTTTCAGCCCAGCCTCCCGCATAACCGGCCACCATGCCGACAGCCATTCCGGCCGGGACAGTTAACAGCAGGATAAAAATAATTAATACCAGCGTCGGACGTGTTCCGTAAATCACACGGGAAAGCAGGTCCCGACCGAAGCTGTCAGTACCAAACCAGTGGAGTGCTGACGGCGGCAGCAAGCGTCCGGCCATCTGCTGGGCATCAGGGTCAAACGGAGCGATCCACGGTGCAAAGATCGCCGTCACTACCAGCAGAGTTAATAATCCGCAGCCGGTCACCAGTAAAAAAGGAATTTTCCGCCGCGACGGGGTTGCAGATAAGCGGTGAGATAAATCAGTCATCGTGTTGCGGGATCCGTGAGCCAGACTAATGCATCAGTCAGTGCATTGATCAGAATAAAACAGGTACCTATCACTAAGGTTGTCCCAAGGATCGCCGGGAAATCAGAGGCAAACAGCGCATTAGTCAGATAGCGTCCCATGCCCGGCCATGAGAATACACTCTCTGTTAATACAGATCCTTCCAGTAAGGAAACGTAAGAGAGCATAATGACCGTGATTAATGTTCCGCGGGTATTCGGCAGCAGGTGATGCCAGATAATACGCCAGCGGCCCGCCCCTTTGGCCAGTGCCAGGGTGACATATTCTTTATTATTTTCTTCTAATAATGCGGCACGTAACAGGCGTGTCACTGACGCGGTGGATAATAACCCGAGGATCGCCACCGGCAGCCACAAGTGGGCCAATGCATTGATAAACATTTCACGATCACCGGATAACCAGCTGTCGAGCAGGACAATGCCCGTTTTCGGTTCCAGCGTATAAGTATACAGGTCATCCAGCTGACCGGGCCCGGCTGACCAGTGTAATACGGCATAAAATAGCAGTAAGCCCAGTAAACCGAACCAGAAGACAGGCACCGAGTATCCCAGCAGAGAAATAATCCGTGCCAGGTGGTCAAGCCAGCTTTTCGGACGCCATACAGAGAGCAACGCCAGACCAATTCCGCACACCGACCCGACAATCAGCGCACAGGTCGCCAGAGAAAATGTCGCCGGAAAGGTGCGCAGTAAATCACTGAGGACTGGCTGACCAGTGCTCTGTGAAATGCCCAGATTTCCCCCGGCCAGCTGCCGCAGATACTCGAGGAACTGCACAGGCAGTGACTGGTCCAGTCCCAGCTGATGCCTGATCTGCCCATAGGTCGATGCACTCGCATGGTCGCCCGCCAGCTGTAATACGGGATCGACCGGTGAAAGATGAGACAGCGTGAAGGTAAACGCCAGTAATCCGAGCAGTGTTACCACCAGTGATAACAGATTACCGGCGAGGCGCTGTATCAGCCGCCTCAGCCCCGCAGCGCGACTCGGGGGTTGCGCTGTGGTCACCATTACTTTGTCACCCGGTTGTAGTACACCATGTCCGGGTTCATTCCCTGCTGATAACCTTTCAGATTATTACGCAGGGCAATTAGCTGACGCGCCTGTAAGCCGATCACATAAGGTGAGTTTTTCAGTACCTGACGTTGTAGCTTCTGATACATCGCCGCGCGCTGCTGGTTGTCACTCAGCGCCACTGCCTGCCGGGTTTCAGCCGTCAGTTCAGGAATATCCCAGCCGGCACGTTCAGCCAGGGTGCTGCTGCCATCCTGCGGGTTTGATGCAAATGCTGCCGCATTACTGTTCGGATCGAAGTAATCAGGGCCCCATGAGGTCACGGTTGCATCGAATTTATGGCTGGAAATTTTCGAGGTGATTTCACTGCTGATCCCCGGGATAAGGGTGACTTTCACCCCCCCTTTGGCAAAACTGGCCTGTAATGCCTGGGCAATATCCAGATAAGGTGGCTGATTATTCACAATCAGGTTAAAGCTGATATTTTTCAGCCCGGCTTTTGCCAGAATCGCTTTCGCCTTTTCCGGATCATAGCTGTACGGGTTGTCTTTTAATGCCCCCAGATAACCATCCGGTAAGAATGTCTGATGAACCGAGAACTGACCACGTAGCAGATCATCCGCAATACCTTTATAGTCAAAAAGATAACGGGATGCTTCGAGGAACGCAGGATTACTCAGCACCGGAGAGGCTTTGAGGTTAAATAACAGGTAGTAGAGTGAGGCAATCGGCACTGCTACTGGCTTGACTGAAGGCTGGTGTTGTAATGCACTGAACTGGTCACTGCCCAGGTTACGGGCAATATCCGCATCCCCCTGTTCAACCAGCAGCACCCGGGTAGCAACTTCCGGAACGTTTTTGATCAGTACATTCTTCAGCTCAGGTGGCCCTGCCGGAGAGTCAGGATTGGCAGTCATTAACAGTACTTCATGGGGAATATAGCTGCGGATCTGATAAGGGCCGCTGCCGGCAGAATGGGTATTCAGCCATTGATGACCAAAATCCCCCGCGGTCTGATGACTGTCCGCTAATTTTTCATCGACCACTGATGCCACCGGTGCCGAAAGCAGGCTCAGGACAAAGGACGGGCTGACATCCGCCGTCCAGTGGATAGTGACCTGATTATCACTGACTTTTGTCAGCTGGCTGTCGATATTCTTTGCATTCCAGCCTAGCTGAGTGAGGATAAACGACGGTTCCAGATTTAATTTCACCACCCGTGACAGAGAGAACATGACGTCCTCCGGACGGACAGGATTACCACTGGCAAACCTGGCACCGTCACGCAACGTGAAAGTCAGGCTACGATTATCGGCACCCGCTTTCCAGGAAGATGCCAGCGTCGGACGTAAATCAACAGGATTTTCCGGGTCCGATTGCAACAGGCGCTGATACAGGCTGTTAAAGGATTGCACGGTAGAAAGTTCAAACCCCTGAGCAGGGTCGAAGCTGATGGCATCATCCAGCGACTGGGCAACCACCAGCGTATCGGGAGGTGTTGCACTGAAAGCGGCCATTGAGGTTGCCATCATCGCCAGTGCGAGGACGGTTAACGTTTTTTTCATCTGATTTCCTTGCTGAGCACTGACCGTACGCCTGACCGGAAACCCGGTGTCCCGCGGCAGGATGTCAGTTGTTATTCTTTATTGTTATATATAAAGGGTTACTTATCACTCCAGTAATCTATCGGATTTTTTCCACCCCTGCCAGTCCCGGATAACAGAAAATCCGTCGCCGGAAACAGCGGGGTAACAAGGCTGTCGGTACGCACGGATACTGAGCCGATACTGCGGCCTGGTTGAATAAATCAAACGCCGGACGGATATTTCTGTAGCAGACCGGGTTTTCAAACGTACCTGTTTTCGTCAGTTTATTCAGCGCAAACACCGTGACCAGAGGTTATGGTAAGCAGAACAGTTTTAGCTCCGGACACTTTCTGAGGTTTCCGTTTTTTCATTTCCCGTACTTCATTCAGTGTTCTGAACAGATAAAAATCCAGTATTTCAGTCCGGTATGTCCGGTTAAATGGTAATCGCCCAATAAAAGTATTCTGAGTGGGTTTTCAGCGCCGGATAAACTCCGGGTGTATATTATGCGCTTCAGCACATCAGAAATGCGCGTTATTAAAACGCTGAGAAGCTGGGGAGTTTACCCTCAGTGTCAGCAAAAGGCCGCAGTCCCGACAACCTATACCGCCACCGGGCCCTGTCAGGTCTGGTCATGGGATATCACCTGGTTACCGTCGGTGGTGCGCGGACGCTGGTATTACCTGTATATGATAACCGACCTGTACAGCCGGAAAATCACGGGTTATGAAGTGCATGAGACAGAAAGNCGACAACCTATACCGCCACCGGACCCTGTCAGGTCTGGTCATGGGATATCACCTGGTTACCGTCGGTGGTGCGCGGACGCTGGTATTACCTGTATATGATAACCGACCTGTACAGCCGGAAAATCACGGGTTATGAAGTGCATGAGACAGAAAGCGGTGAACAGGCTGCCGCTTTAATGCAGCGCAGTGTCATGCGTGAAGGCTGCTGGCGGCATCCGCTGGTACTGCATGCAGATAACGGCGCAGCGATGAAATCACAGACGCTGCAGATGAAACTGCACGAACTGAATATCACGCCGTCTCACAGCCGTCCGCGGGTCAGTAACGATAATG
>NZ_JAERJN010000016.1:0-155 GCF_018257595.1 Tatumella sp. JGM94
ATAATGCGTATGCAGAGTCACTGTTCCGGACGCTGAAGTATGTGCCGCAGTGGCCGTCATCGGGGTTCAGAACACTGCCGGATGCCCGTCAGTGGGTGGAAAAATTTACCCGGTGGTATAACGAAACACATCGTCACAGCGGAATACGCTATGTG
>NZ_JAERJN010000016.1:178-93529 GCF_018257595.1 Tatumella sp. JGM94
CTGTACCGTCAGGCACAGAAAATACATCCTGAACGGTGGTCAGGTAAAACGAGAAACTGGCAGCCGGAAGGTCCGGTGACCCTGAATCCGGACAGGGAAAAACAGGCGGCTTAAATTAACCGGGGGTGACAACTACCTTAACACTTACCGCAACGCTCAAGGTGAGCATTCTGCGGCGGCGGCAACGCCGATAGGTTCAGCGAGCATCAGGGCTTCATCGCAGAATTCGGGGGGGACTGTTCCCGACCCGGGCAGATCGGCAGTTACGTAAACTAATGTAAATAATCACGGCATATTCAGAATTATTCAATTTTCTGTTCATTTTTGACAGTTATTTACGGTATAAAAATTTATCCCTCTGCTGCCTGTGAGAAACGCTGCCGATGAGCCATATTCCTGCCCGTAAGATTATCACCTGCCTGTTGTTTGCCACCCTCGCCGGTTGCTCGTCCGGACCGAAGCATGCCGCGACTGCTGACACCCGGGGGGCGGAACAGCCGGATTTAATTCCGGTACTGGCGGCGTTACATGACCAGATGGATGCCTGGCAGGGGACCAGATATCAGTGGGGCGGAACGAAATTAACCGGTGTTGATTGCTCTGGCTTTGTCTGGCGGACTCTGAAAGATCGTTTTAATATTCCGATGGAGCGGGTAACCACCAGACAATTAATCAGTATGGGGCAGCCGGTTAAGCAGGCAGATTTGCTGCCCGGGGATTTAGTGTTCTTCAGGATAAAGAATGAATTACATGTCGGATTTTATGATACAGACCGGCAATTCCTCCATGCTTCCGTCAGCCGCGGGGTTGTCCGTTCGTCACTGAATAATCCTTACTGGAAATCGGTCTATTTAGAAGCCAGACGTTTGCCAAGAGAGTATAACTCTCAAATTACGTTTAACTATTCCCCCGTCACCGGCTGAACCGCGGAGCTGAATATTTCCCCGCTCATTTCTGCCAGCGACCGCACCTTCCCCCGGTAATGCCTGTGTTTTCCTGTTGCAGTGCACGGTTACAGGCCGTGTACTGACCTCGTTTTTTCTCCGGCCTTGCCCGCGTAAAACGACAGCATAGTTCACGTTATGCGTAACATCGTTTTATTAACACTGGTTAAATCGATATTCATCACAGTATTCACCGGTAAATAGCGCTCTTATACGCGGCTGAACGGAGGAATTTTGCGAGGATTTCCATGAACATCACAACAGACAGCTGTGTTATTCGCGGCAGGCATCAGGTCGGTGTTATCAGCCAGCAGCTCAATTATCAGGGAACCGGCACCCTGGTACGTATTACCCGTGGCGGGATTTGTGGTTCCGATTTGCACTATTACCAGCATGGCCGGGTCGGTAATTTTACGGTGAAAATGCCGATGATCCCGGGCCATGAAGTTACAGGGTATGTGGTGAAAAGTGATAACCCCGGGTTAGCGGAACATCAGAAAGTGGCGATTAACCCGGCAAAGGCATGCGGCCATTGCAAATACTGTGCAGCGCAGCAGGAAAACCAGTGTACCGGTATGCGTTTCTTTGGCAGTGCGATGTATTTTCCTCATGTTGACGGTGGTTTCAGCCAGTACATTATTGTCGACAGCGCCCAATGTATTCCTTTTGATCATCAGGCAGATGAGAAAGTGATGGTGTTCGCCGAACCACTGGCGGTCTGTCTTCATGCGACTTATCAGGCCGGTGAGTTACAGGGGAAAAAGGTGTTTATCTCCGGGGTCGGACCGATAGGCTGTCTGATTGCGGCGGCAGCAAAAGCCCGCGGAGCCACTGAAGTGGTGTGTACGGACATCAGCCCGCGTTCTCTGGCGATGGCACAACAGATGGGCGCAACCCTGACGCTTAATGCGGCAGACGGCGATTTTTCGCCTTATCTGGCGGAGAAAGGTTATTTCGATGTGTCTTTTGAAGCTTCCGGCCACCCGGCGTCTTTAATCCGCTGTCTGGATGTCACCCGGGCGAGAGGTACGCTGGTTCAGGTGGGAATGGGAGACGATATCCCGGGCTTCCCGCTGATGACGCTGATAGCAAAAGAGATCAGACTGACGGGGTCGTTCCGTTTTACCAGCGAATTCGCTCTGGCGGTTAAGTGGCTGGAGAACGGCACTGTCGATCCGCGGCCACTATTCAGCGGAGAATATCACTATAGCGCGATTGAGGCTGCCCTGATTTTTGCGGGTGATAAGCAACAAGCCGCCAAAGTACAGCTGACGTTCTGATGCCGGAGACGGTTCGCGGGACGGGGAGTTGCCCGGCCGCGTCCCCTGCGGGGCCCGGAGAAATCTGCGGCCTTACCTATTAGTTATTTTATCTGTACCTTTTATGGGAACTGAGATATGCCGATTACAATAATAGTCCTCGGGGTGATATTGCTGCTGGTGCTGATGATTGTCTTCAAAGCCAATGGCTTTCTGGCGCTGATTTTTGTTTCTGCGGTGGTGGGGATTGCCGAAGGCATGACGCCGCTGCAGGTGGTGACATCGATCCAGAAAGGCGTTGGCGGGACGCTGGGCAGCCTGGCAATGATCCTCGGTTTTGGTGCCATGCTAGGTAAGCTGGTATCCGATACGGGTGCCGCCCAGCGGGTGGCGACGACCCTGATTGCTGCGTTCGGTCAGCAGCGGGTCCAGTGGGCGTTAATGGTGACCGGACTGATTGTCGGTCTGGCGATGTTCTATGAAATAGGCTTTGTCCTGTTGTTGCCATTAGTGTTTACCGTGGTGGCTGCCACAGGTATGCCATTACTCTATGTCGGGGTGCCGATGGTGGCGGCCCTGTCTGTGACCCATTGCTTTCTGCCGCCGCACCCGGGCCCGACAGCGATAGCCACCATTTTCGGGGCGAACCTCGGTACGACCTTGTTGTACGGGATGATTATTACGATTCCGGCAGTGATTGTCGCCGGGCCAGTATTTTCCCGGTTCCTGCGTAACTTCGAGAAGTCGCCGCCGGAAGGGCTGTATAACCCGAAAATTTTTGCCGACCATGAAATGCCGGGTTTCCGGACCAGTATTTTTGCGGCGGTGATCCCAGTGATCCTGATGGCGATTGCTGCGCTATTTGAGCTGACTACCCCTGAAGGCAATCCTCTGCGGCAGTTTTTTGAGTTTATCGGTAACCCGGCGGTCGCCCTGTTTATTTCTGTGGTACTGGCGGTCTTTACCCTCGGGCTGCGTAATGGGCGTAAAATCGAAGAGGTGATGGAGATGTGCGGCTCGTCGATAGCCTCTATTGCGATGATTGTTTTTATTATTGCCGGCGGCGGGGCTTTCAAACAGGTGCTGGTGGATAGTGGTGTCGGTGAGTATATTGCCGGAATGATGAAAGGTTCAGCGTTGTCACCGTTGCTGATGTGCTGGACGGTAGCCGCCATGCTGCGGATTGCTCTGGGCTCGGCAACGGTAGCGGCAATTACCACCGCAGGGATTGTGGCGCCGATTATCGCTATCACCAATACGGATCCAGCACTGATGGTACTGGCGGTAGGGGCCGGCAGTGTGATTGCCTCCCATGTGAATGACCCCGGCTTCTGGCTATTCAAAGGCTACTTTAACCTCAGTGTTACCGAAACCCTGAAAACCTGGACGGTGATGGAAACACTGATTTCGCTGATGGGGCTGGCAGGCGTATTGCTGCTGAATGGCATTATTCACTGAGCTGCCGCGGGCTGAGAGGGCCAGCCCGCGAAAGCGTAAATATCAGGGGTTAAGGGGTTCAAATACCGGCGCGGTAGCGTGCTGGTATTGGGCCAGCGAGTAACGGTTATAGTTGAGGTCTGAATAACTGCGGATATATAGTTCCCCGCGGCTCAAATCTGACAGGCTGGTCCAGAGAGTATATTCCGACTGTGGCGTGCCAGTCGGGCCGGATTCTCCCATATCATCGGTGGTAATATTTTTCAGACGGTCAAACCGGTTCATAATATGTCCCAGAATATTGACCGCTTCTGCCGCTGAGTCTGCCTGCGGAGCATAGCTGGTATAGAAGACAGCACGGATAAAACGATCCACTGAGGTATCCGATGCCGGCAGGGCTGCGGTTGCAATACCACTGTCCGGCTGGACAACGCGGATATTCCCCAGGGTAGCGACGGAGCAATCTTTATTCGTCAGCTGGGTATAGTTGTTCAGGTTCATCAGATGCCATGAAAACTCCGGACTGTTGGTCATGGCGCGGGTCGGATTGTTATAGACCCGGAATTTGCCGTCTTTTGCCTCCACCACAATACTGCCGCCGTGTTTGTCATAGAACGCAAAATGGAACGGCGATACAGCCCCGCCGAGATCTTTGAGCACCGGCGACCAGAAACAGCCCTGATTAACCGCCTGTGTCACTTGTTCAACGTTACTGAATAAGCTCAGGGCCCATTCACCGAGGGCTGTCACCGGTATTGATTCCGGGTAATCGGCGGCTGCCAGCGGATCCAGTCGGGCCTCCCGGACCATATTGGCACTGAAGGATAAGCCTGCTCCGTTAAAGCCTTCGAGCATATTGTGCTGACCACCATCAAAATACATCGGGGTAGTGATAGCCAGCAGCGGGGAATGGTTACTGTAGCTGATTGCCTGGCTGCCATCGACAGCCAGTTTGCGGAAAGCGGTGCCTGTCGGGTAATAGGTCAGCTGGCAGGGTAATTCTTCTGTCAGTTCGAGGGTCCGGCCATGATAAAGATTACCGGCACTGTCACTGATCGCCAGGCTGGTACAGGCGAGAGCCGGGTGTGGCACCCGCGGAGATAATGCTGAGGGTAATGTCATAATGCACCTTATGATCTGCGCTAAACCGGATAACTGAATAAATATTATTAATGTTTATCTCAGAGTGTAGCCCGTTTCCATACATCCGGAGGGCCAGGGGGCAGATTAATCGTCAGGAAGATGCTATTCACCGGAGCGGAGCGGCAGATGGCGGGGGGGCAGGGTAAAGGGGCAGAATAACCGGCTGGCTTCTGCCAGCCGGTGTATGATCAGGGCATAAATTTCACATCGGTGGGTGAGCCGATCTGTACGGTGACCCCGGTGGAGTGCAGCGAACCGTCCTGTGTATTCCGCGACAGTTCGACAATATTATTGGAATAGACATTCGCCACCAGCATATATTGTCCGCTGCGGTCAAAGGCGAACGCCCGCGGTTCAATCCCCCCGGCAGAAAATGCCTGTTTTTCCGTCAGCCTGCCATTGTGCGGATCGGCTTTAAACACCAGGATTTCATTCCGTTGCTGGCGGTTGCCGATATATAAAAACTTTCCGTCGGGGCTGAACAATATGCCGGCCCCGCCTTTGTCCTGCGCGGAGGTGCTGTCGGTCAGGCTGACGGTCTGGATACTCTGCAGACGATCATGTTCTGCGCTGTAGACGTGTACCTGCGCCGCCATTTCAGTGACGATATAGGCGAATTTTCCGTCAGGAGAGAAGGTCATATGTCGTGGCCCGGCGCCGGCAGGGAAGCTGAGATCGGCGGCAGTTTCCGGCACAAACGGGGTTTTGCTGCCGGGCTGGTAGCGGTAAGCCCGTACCTTATCGGCCCCCAGGTCGGCGACAAATAACATTTTTCCGTCCGGGCTGATGGTGACTGAATGAGCATGTCCGCTGTCCTGACGCCCGTTAACTATCCCGGATCCTTTTTCAAACGGAATATGCTGCACCGGCTCACCGATTTTTCCCTGTGCCAGAATCGGGAACAGAATGAATCCGGCATTTTTTTTGCTGGCCGCATAGTTAGCCACCAGCAGGAATTTGCCGTCCGGGGTCAGGGTTGCGTGTGTAGGGTGCTGGCCCCGGGTGGATACGGCATTGATAAATTCAAGTCTGCCGTCGGCCAGTACTTTCATCGCACTGACTTCACCGTTATCACTTTCATTGGTCGTATACACATATTGATGGTCATGACTGATAACAATCCATGAAGGATTCTGCATTTTCAGTACATCCAGTGGCAACAGGGTGCCGTCCTGGTTCAGGCGTAAACGGTAAATACCTTCACTGGGATAAAAGATTTTTTCGGCCAGCGGGTTGCCGGAGGTGCCTGTCCAGCTACCGACCAGCAGTGTCTGAGGTTGCACGTTATGATGTTCCTGAGTCAGAGGGATACTTTCCTGAGCATACGCGATATTCATCGCCAGCAACATTGAGACAGAAGAAAGTCTGAAGACAGAACGCAGCCATTTTTTTTGTGATGTTGTCATGAACGCAATAACTCCTGAGGTGAAATAGTCATTATTTTTTTTACTAAGCGATTAGCACTTCAGTGCGTCTGCCGGACGGCGGGCAGGCCTGAAGGGGTAACAAACTATCACCTTGTATTTCAGAATGAAACCAAATGTTAATGATGCGGAACATTCTGAAGTCATGACCGGGATCACCGGCAGCAGCAAAGTAACGACAGGCAGAAGGAGAAATAACTGTAAGGCCCGTCCCGGCAACGGATGACAAAGGTCAGACATCTGTCGGGACGGAAACAGAGGAGCACTAACCGATCAGCAGGATAATCACCAGTCCCCATAACGTCAGAAAAGTATTACTGACCGCATACGGGACTGTATAGCCGAGCATCGGCACATTACTTTTTGCCGCGTCAGCAACCATCGCTACCGAGGCTGTACTGGTTCTTGCGCCGCCACAGCAGCCAAGGTTAATTGCCGGATCAAAGCGGAAAATATATTTACCGATTAACGGGGCGAGCAGCATTGGCATTGCGGTGGCAAACAATCCCCAGAAGAAGATGGTAAAACCGACATATTTCAGACCAGCGATAAAGGTTGGCCCGGCGGTAATACCGACCACCGCAATAAATATATTTAATCCGGCAGAATTCATAAACCACAGGGTTGACGCCGGGACGTTGCCCAGTTTGGGGATAAAAGTGCGTAACCAGCCGGTCACCAATCCGGCAATCAGTGCACCGCCGGAGGTTGATAATGTCAGCGGGATCCCCGCCACAGGGACGACAATCGCCCCCACCAGACCGCCAATTAAAATACCGGCCCCGACCAGAACCATATCGGTGGCACTTTTTGGCCGGTCGGCGTACCCAAAACGCTGACTGGCGGCATCAACATGTTTCCTGGTACCGACCAGGGTCACAATGTCACCGCGGTTGAGGACTGTTTGTGCCTGTACCGGAATGTCCACCCCGACAGAACCACGGCGGATACGGGTGAGATAGACCCCGTGCACGTCATCGTGCCGGGCAATTTCCAGCAGGGTTTTACCGTTTATCCATTTGTTGGTAATAAACAGATCCACCGATTCAACCGGGATATTCAGCAGTTCGGCGTCATTGACCTCTTCGGCACGTTGCGACCATTCAATCAGGGATTCATGCTTGCCGGAAACAGCGATAATATCGCCAATCTGCAGACGGGTGTCGGGGGTAAAAGGGATAATTTTTCCGTCGCGGCGCAGATTTTCAAGGAACAGGCGTTCGCCGGCGCTTTTTTCTGCTTCGGCCACGGTTTTTCCTTCGATAAGCCCGGGCTGATTGATTTTAAATGCCCGTATCACATACTGATTCCAGGCTGACATCATGCCGTCTGCCGGTGCGCCTGCTGAAAGCTGCTGTTCATAACGTTTGCACTCTTTTTCGAGGTCAATACGCAGTATTTTTGGGCCAGCAAACGCAATGATCCAGCCGGTACCGATGGTGCCAAATAAATAACAAACCGCATAGGCGACCGGAATTAAATCCAGTTGTTGTTTGGTTTGTTGCGGGGGAAGGCCCAGCTGGTTTATGGCATCCGTTGCCAGCCCGATGGATGCTGAAATTGTCTGTGAGCCGGCCAGCAGTCCTGCGGCCAGGCCGGGACCGTAGCCGGAGACTCTGGCTGCAATATATACCCCCAACAGGCAGAGTAACGAAATCACTACCGCAAACACGGCCTGTGGCAGGCCATCGTTAGCCAGTCCCCTGACAAACTGTGGTCCGACACCGAAACCCACCGCAAACAAAAACAGGATAAAAAAGATCGATTTTATCTGTGGGGATATATCGATTCCCAGCTGGCCGATCAGTACTCCGGCCAGTAAGGTGCCGGTGACCGGACCGAGACTGAAGCCACCAAATTTCAGTGATCCGACCCGGTAGCCGATGGCAAGGGTCAGAAATATTGCCAGCTCCGGATTCGCCCGTAGTGTTGCCGTCAGCCATATCCAAATAACCATAGTGATCTCCGTACTCTGCCCTGGGGGTTATCCACGTTTAATCGGTTGTTTTCAGGATCTGTAAACCGAGTCTGGCCTCATAGCCATGCACTTCTTTGACATCCAGTTTCCGCATAAAGGTAATGACGTCCTGGTTGATCACCTGACCCGGCACCAGAATCGGGAATCCCGGCGGGTAAGGGATAACCATTTTGGCGGAGACCATCAGCGGCCCTTCTTTCAGTCGACGATCACACTCCTCACTGTGCAGAGGGATATATTCATAAGATCGCGGATCCCAGCTACGGAAGAAGGCTGTACGGATATCACCTTCCACGGCGATTTTGCCGTCAGTGTCGTCACGGAATTGCTGGTCGAAATAACTGAAATTTGGCAGGTCAGGTACATCCTGCATCAGGCTTTGTACCCGCTGCTGAAACTGTTGTTGCCCCGCCGGACCGGCATGGCCCAGTTTGTCGTCAATATCGCGGGATATCTCCAGCAGAACATGAATAAGCTGTGCCACATCACTGCGGGTGTTATTGATGTTAGTCTGCAATAGCACGGAATTACGGGATGTTTTATTCAGCTGAATATCGTATTGATTAGCAAGAATATTTTTAAACTGAGTACCGTCGAAACCGGCCTGGCCACACAGCAGGGTGATACGGGTCGGGTCAAGGAAGAACTCGTCATCTCTGAGGGCCGGCAGGGTGTCGCTCCAGTGGGTATCGGGCGTCAGAAAATCACGGAATCCGCTTTCACGGAATTCAGCGGGGATCATTTCATCGGCTCCCAGAACGTGGAAATAGCGTGAGATCAGCGGATGGGTATTGATCTGATGACGAATATCCAGTGCGGTCTGGATCGCATTACTGACCAGGCCATAACCTTCCAGTTCCATCTGCCGGCGGGCCACGTCCATAGAAGCAATTAATTGCTGGTTAGGACTGGTGGTGGAGTGGGCAAAGACAGCTTCGTGTAACTGCGGTTCAATCAGATAAAAATCGACATCTTTTACCAGTACCATCGAGCCCTGCCGGATGGCTGACATGGATTTATGGGTGGAGTTGGTCTGATAGATACGCAGCCGTACCTGAGACGGATCGGGGATCAGCCGCGTCGCCAGCAACTGTTCATCTGTCGGGTGCTCACCCAGCGCCTGCTGTTGTTCGGCATAACGTTGTGCAGACTGAGGATCTTTCAGCCATTTTTCCAGTTCTGCAGCAGCGCCCATAGCGGTTCTTGGACGCAGGAACGGCGACCAGTGTGCAAAACCAAACCAGGCTTCGTCCCACAGAAAGACCAGGTCCGGTTTAATTGCCAGACATTCTTCCATTACGCGGCGGGTATTATAAATATGGCCGTCAAAAGTACAGTTGGTTAAATCAATCACCCTGACACGGTCCAGCTTATTTTCTGCTTTCAGGTTTAGCAGGGCTTGCTTAATGGTTTTCAGCGGCACTGCGCCGTACATGGAATAGGCTTTTAGCGGATAAGCTTCGACATAATAGGGTTTCAGCCCGCCAAGCACTGCACCGTAATGGTGTGATTTATGGCAATTCCGGTCGACGATAATAATATCTCCCGGCTGTGCCACTGCCATCAGTACCATTTTGTTGGAAGTACTGGTGCCGTTGGTGACAAAGAAACAGTGATCGGCACCAAAAGCGCGGGCCGCTTTTTGCTGGGCAATTTTAATATTACCGGTTGGTTCGAGCAGGCTGTCCAGTCCGCCGGTCGTGGCCGACGATTCGGCAAGGAACAGGTTACGGCCATAAAACTCGCCCATATCGCGGATCCAGTCCGATTTAAAAATCGATTTACCCCGGGCAATAGGTAAGGCATGGAAGGTACTGATCGGCCGGTAAGCGTACTTTTTCAGATTATTAAAAAATGGCGTGTCATATTTCTGGTTGATCCCTTCGAGGATCGATAAGTGCAATTCGGTAGGTTCTTCGACAGCATACAGGATCCGCCGGATATGGCTGGCCCGCGGATCACTGGCAATATCCTGCGGATGCTGATCGGTTAACAGATAAATATCCAGCTCCGGACGATGAAGGGCCAGCTGCTCTGTCAGTTGTAAAGCCAGATTATCTTCATCCACAGAAATATTCAGTGCTGCCATCATGTTATCTATCTGAGGTGTCGGGAAGCGGCTTTTAAAGCCGAATCCTTCAAAAATAGCCACAGCGCAGATATTGGTATTAGTGGCGATGGCGCAAAATGCATCCTGATAGCTGCTGACTAATACCGGTTCATAAATAAAAGCATCTTCTTTACGGCGCTGGCTGTGTAATAAGGTGACATTACGTTGTGTATGAGGTGTCTGAGGTGCCACGATCAGTAATTCAAAATAGGGTCTGCCCGGACGTTCGGCGTCATTATTCAGAATTTCATTTACCGGTGATTCACCGGGAGTGATCATCCATTCTGACGGATCATTTTTATAGTATTTTGCCAGAATGGAAAAAGAAATCCGGCCTGCTAATGTCAGAAATTCATCACTGCGCCCGGCAATTAATGCCTTTTCCATCGCATGAAGTAATAATGTCCCGGGGTACGCATGAAAAGATTCACTGGCAGAGAGGGCAGTGAATGCCTGTTCCAGTGGCTGTTTATCTGTTTCTCCGGCTATCCATTTACGGGTTAATGTGATAAGTGCACGCCACTGGTCAGGACGCTGGGCATTAAGAGTAAATATCTGGTCAATAGAAGGGGTATTCGCAGGGAGTGACGGTTTCATATCTCATCCTCAGGTTAATCCATAACATCGCAGTGGTTTATAACAGTCGTGCAATTTCATCCGCCGGATATATTCAGCAGAAGTCTTCAGGAGAGCAAAAGAGTAAATAAGAAAACAGATTAATGTTCTGCAACAGATGCAAAATTGTCAAGTTATTCCGGGAAGATATCAGGATGTTATAAAAATATCGCGTTTATTTAAAACTGCCTTTCTTAATAATTCAGTATTTAGCTCTGAAATCATAACTGTCAGTGATTTACAAATACTGCCGGAAATTATTTTCAGGATGACTGATTATTCGCAGACATTTATTCTGCGGAAAACAGCGTTAAATAATAATCCCGGCTCTTGTTTTTATTTAACCGGCTGTATCTGCATTTTCGGCACGGGTGCTGAACATACAAGCGGACCAACGGATATTCCGGAGAGCCGCTGGCGGTGATTTTTTACCGGCAGGCTGCCGCGAAAGGGATAAATACCGGCACCAGTCCCTGACTTTATCCGCAGTGGCTTCTAACCGGCCACTGACTGTGACTCCGGCGTGGTTACAGCGGGCCTTAACCCGCGACCTGCAGGCTGAAAGATATTATCGGTTGTCCGGTTTTTCCGGAGCGGACTTTGCGGCGGATAATCCATTGATCAGGTTAATGTTTGATGTCAGAGACCGGCCACGGATCTACGGTTTTTTTCCGGAGAAAGTTGTTTTGCATGGTCAGTTGTGGCCATTTATTTAGCATAAAAAACTATTTTCATCGCCTTCAGGGATATTTCTGTTAAACAGGATCCGCCTGTGGAATAGTGAACTATACTGTTTCCGATTCAGTAATACTTATGAATGTAGTGAATTCTGAGGCTTACCTGACGAGCCGGATGCTCAGGGCTATTGTGCGGGCTTTGTATAACAGAACACTGATTGACGGATGATGTTTGCTGCAGACAGGATGAATGATGATGTTCAGACAGCTGATAATGAGGCGTAACTACTGGATTTCCCGGGCGATGATGTCGGGAGTCTGTCTTCTGATATCCGGCTGTTCATTATCTCCGGCGATACCCGTATTAGGCGCGTCGTTTCCCTCCTGGCTTTTTTGCCTTATTGGCGCTTCAGTTTTATTAGCATTATTTCATGTACTGGTGGCCCGTAAACAGTGGCAGGAACATTTTTCTCCGCTGGTCGTCAGCTATTCGGGACTGCTGTTTTTATTCGCAGTA
Source organism: Tatumella sp. JGM94 (assembly GCF_018257595.1). Lineage (NCBI taxonomy): Bacteria > Pseudomonadati > Pseudomonadota > Gammaproteobacteria > Enterobacterales > Erwiniaceae > Tatumella > Tatumella sp. JGM94. The sequence continues at coordinate 12,283 of NZ_JAERJN010000016.1, forward strand.
ATACTGTGGTTTCTATTTTTTGTGAACTAAAACGATGATGACTGGCTCAGCGGCGGCAGCAATGCGAAAAAAATGGCCATTACTGGTGATAGTGGTGGCATGCATTATTGGTCTGATTGTGGTTATCTGGCAATTACAGACCTCTCCTGAAACCAATGATGCGACTGTGTATGCGGACACTATCAGTGTGGTTCCGCAGGTCAATGGCACCATTATTGATATGCCGGTAAGTGATAACCAGCGGGTCAGAAAAGGGGATTTATTATTCCGCATTGATCCGCGTATGTATCAGGATTTACTGGACGGTGCAGAAAGCCGGCTGGCAGCTCTGGATGCCCAAATAATGCTGACACGGCGGACTATACAGGCACAGCAGTATAACGCCGAATCTGTTTCCGCTGCGGTTGCCAGAGCGGAAGCGGTGGTCCGGCAAACCACTTCGACCCGCATACGGCTGGCCCCGCTGGTACCTAAAGGCTTTGCTTCTCAGCAGGATTTGGATCAGGCAATTACCGCCGAAAAAGCGGCGCGCGCGGACCTGGCCGCCACCCGGTTGCAGGCAATGCAGGCTTCTTCGGCCGTCAGTGGTGTACAGGCGCTGGAAGCACAGCGCGGTGATGTATTAGCGCAAATAGCCCTTGCCAGACTGCAACTGGAACATACTTATGTTACAGCCCCGTTTAACGGTATTGTGGTGGCGCTGAAAACCACCACCGGTCAGTATGCTTCGGCGCTGAAGCCTGTTTTTTCACTGATTGATGATCAGAACTGGTATGTGATTGCCAATTTCCGTGAAACAGATTTGGATCATATCCGCCCCGGCAGACCCGCCAGGATTCGTGTTATGACCGACCATCAGCGGATTTTTCACGGTGTGGTTGATTCTGTCGGTGCCGGGGTGATGTCTGGCGACGGCATCAGTTTGCCCGGCGGTCTGCCATATATTCAGAAGAGTATTAACTGGGTGCATGTCTCTCAGCGTTTTCCGGTAAAAATCCGTGTTGATAATCCGGACCCGGCATTGTTCCGTGTTGGTGGCTCAGCAACGGCATTGTTATTACCGCCTGCCGGTGACCATTGAGGGGGCGTCAATGAGAGGTTCATGGGGGGAGTTTCTGCGCCGCGAACTCCGGCCGCTGCCCGGCAGAGGCAGTTACGCACTGCGGCTGACGGTGACTTGCGCGATCCTGATCCTGGTCTTTATGACCCTGCAAATCCCGCTGTTATCGGTGGCGATTATCGTTGCATTTTATGCCAGTCAGTCGAACGTGGTCATTATCAAACTGCTGAGTGTGGTGTTCTTTTTCCTGGTCACCCTGATCCTTGGCTGCGTTATTCTGATGCTGAAGTTCACCTATGACTATCCGCTGTTACGATTGATCTGCTCATCGTTGCTGTTTTTTGGCGCAATGTTTCTGATGCGGGCCTTCGATAAACTCGGGCTGGCCTTTTTTATCGTCGCGCTGGCGGTCATTTTTGCCCAGACATTCCCAGCGATGACCAGTGACAGTGATCTGGTCATCCGGCTGATTATGTGGCTGTGGGTATCGATTAATACGTCAGTACTGGTGACGTTTCTGGTGAATGCCAGCTTTCGTCAGGCGTTTCCCGGCTACCAGTTCAGGCAGCAACTGGCGAATGATTTTGACGATTGTGCCGCACAGCTCAGTCATTATCAGCGCACCGGGGAGCCGTCCGGGCAGGCGGATACCACGGATATGGCGAAACAATTTACCGGATTGCAGAGCCTGTTTAGCCTGGCGTGCGGCGCTTCTCCGGTCATCCGGCGCAATAAAAGCCACTGGCAGGCAGTGATGGCCGTTGCCATCCACAGCTACTACCTGGTGATGCTGATACGGCCACTGCCACTGACCGGTGTACAGCAGCAACTGGCCGGAGAACTCAGTGACTATCTGCGTCAGCTGGCTGACGAGTGTCGTCAGGCCGATAATCCGCTGGCACAGCTTCCGCCAGCCCCGCAGCCGGTCAGTGATAATGTGATCCTGCGGCGTCTGGCAACCGTCTGTACCCGGCTGGCGGCAGGGGAAGAGATTGAGCTCCCTGAAAAACCGTCGGGAAAAGCCCCGTTACTGGCAGCGGATGCCTTTACCAATCCGGCATACCCGCAGTTTGCGTTGAAAACCCTGCTGGCGACCTTAGTCTGTTACCTGTTTTATACTGCCGTCGACTGGGACGGTATCCACACCATTATGCTGAGCTGTGTGATAGTCGCGCAGCCGGGATTAGGCCCGACAATGCAGAAAACCTGGCTGCGTGTGGCCGGGGGATTACTGGCTACCGCTTTTGCCCTGCTACTGATTGTCTTTATTCAGCCGTTTACTACGTCAGTGGTCGGATTACTGATGATGTCAGTGCCGGTGATGTGGCTATCTGCATGGATTGCCGGGGGCTCAGAACGTACCGCCTATGCCGGTATCCAGATAGCATTTACCTTCGCGATGGGGTTCCTCGACTGGTTCGGCCCGCTGTATACCCTGACGGAATTACGCGACCGGGCGATAGGCATTTTACTGGGGGTACTGGTTTCTTCGCTGGTACATATGTATCTGTGGCCAGAAAGTGACGCTCTGAAACTCAGACAGCAACTGAGCCGGTTATTTAAACAGCTGAGCCAGTGGATGGCTGATGATAAACCGCCTCAGGAACGTCAGTGGGTCCCGGTGTACCAGGCGCTGCTGACAACCGAAACCCTGATGGATCGTGTTGCTGCTGAACCGGTCTATGCATGGTCTTATCCTCACCCTGAACTGAGAGACTGGCCGGTAAAACAAACGTTTGTACAGGCACGGGAAATTCTGCGCCTCAGCGAAGGATACCGGTTGTACGGGGCGGATGAACCTGATTTCCTGCAACATTGCGCGGCTGCGCTGCAGGCATATTCAGGGCAGATAGTCGATCAGGGGGCAGCGATACCTGCGGTCCGTTTGCCGGGGGGAGATAACCCCTATCACCGGCCGCTGGCACAGGCGATCGAGACACTGCCTTGCTGGCCGGAAGCAGATAATCAACATCCTTCAGTTCTGCGGACGATGAAACAATGACAGTAACTTCCCGGGCAGTACGCACTTTCAGATTATCACTGGGTTTCAGTGCCATCCTGCTGCTGGGCGGATGCTCAATGCTCCCCCACGACCCTGCTGAGGTGGCAATTATTAACCCGCAGCAGGCGCAGTTATCCGCGGTTATTCATCTGGCAGGCAGTGGCTGGCCAGCCAGTAACTGGTGGACAAAATATAATGATCCGCAACTGAATATGCTGATCAGCCAGGCATTACAGAACTCACCACGGGTACAGGCGGCTCAGTTACAAATTGCTCAGTCAGAAGCCAATGTGGATGTGGCACGTTCTTTGTCCGGAGTGCAGGCGACCGCGGTAGCTGCACAAAACCGTTTACGGACCAGCCATCGCTCTTTTACCTGGCCTTACTCTTTTTCCCTGCCTGAAAGCAGCAGCGGTCCCTGGTATACCCTGAATACTGTCGGTATTGGCGGTGCGTTGAATATCGACCTGTGGGGAACCGATCGGGCACGGGTCGCCGCGGCAATTGGCGAAAAAAATGCCCGGCTGGCGGAAACAGCTGCCACAGAACAAGCCGTGGCAGCGAATGTGGCACAGCTATATTTTTCGATACAGAGTAGCTGGCAGCGTATTGCCCTGTTGCAACAACAGGAGCAGATCAGCAGTTTTTCGGTGGCTGCTCATAAAGATCGTGTTGCCCGCGGGCTGGAAGACGATGTCGCCCTGGCCGGGGCACAAAGTGAATATTTGTCGGCACAGCAGCAGTTACTTGGCGAACAAACGGTACTGGCATCGACGAAAGAAGTATTACGGGCACTTATCGGCGCCGGTGCTGATTCTGCGGCAATAGCCTCATTACAGCCGCGGCCGCTGCCACAAACACAGCAAGGATTACCGCCGGTACTTTCTTATCAGTTACTGTCGCGGCGTCCGGATTTACAGGCACTGCGGGGCTATGTACTGTCTTCCTTAAGCCGTGTAGAAGTGGCCAAAACGGCCTTCTATCCGCATTTTGATATTAAGGCATTCTGGGGGTATAACGCGCTGAATGTCGGCGATTTATTTAAATATTCTTTCCAGCAGATCAACCTGCTGCCCGGTTTATATCTGCCATTATTTAACGGCGGACGGCTGAATGCCAACCTGCGGGCAGCACGTACAGCCAGTAATATATTAATTAAACAGTATAACCAGGCTGTGCTGGATGCGGTCCGGGATGTGGCCGTCAGTTCACAGCAACTGAATTCTGTTAACCAGCAACTGGTAATGCAGCAGCAGAAAGTGGCGGCGGCACAGGTCAGTGCTGACAGTGCTGATGCCCGTTACCGGCGGGGGTTAATGAGCCTGTATGCCAGCCGCGAAGTACAGCGGGTGACCCTGGCCCAGCAATTGTTACTGACGGATATGCAATACCGGCAAATTTCAACCGATATCAGCCTGACTCAGGCGTTAGGCGGCGGCTATAACAGTCCTTTACAACCACTGCATGCACACCAGTGAACAGCACGGCAGTGCGGCAGTCCGCCGCAGGCTGACGGGTTCACTGACAGGAGAAACAGATGATAAAATTTGCCGGCGCATTACTGGCTTCAGCTATCAGCCTGGGTATGACAGCCCATGCGGCTCCGCTAACCCCCAACGGGGTATTACTGGAAAAAGCGCCGTTACCGGCCGATCACGGTTTATCAGAGGCTTCGGCACAGTATCTGATCCATTACACATCGATTAGTGGCATTGATGGTAAAACACACCGTGAAGACAGTGGCGCGGTTTTTTTACCGAAAGGCCCGGCCCCTGAGGGCGGCTGGCCAGTGGTGGTATGGACCCACGGTACCGTCGGCGTTGCTTATCAGTGTGCCCCCTCCCTGAACCCGCGCACCCCGCGTGATCAGCAATATCTGAACAGCTGGCTGTCGCTGGGATTTGCGGTGGTGGCTCCGGATTATGCAGGGCTTGGCTCTCCGGGGTTACATCATTATCTGAATTCCCGTTCTGAAGCCTGGAGTGTGCTGGACAGTATTTCAGCGTCTCTGAAAAGCTTCCCGTTAAGTAATAAAATTATCATTATCGGTCAGTCTCAGGGAGCACATGCTGCCTTTGCTGCTTCCGGTTATCAGCCGTCTTATGCGCCGGCACTGCATGTCCTGGGCACGGTACTGACCGGTACACCTTATATTAATGCGCATACCACGGTCAGTGATATTTTTAAATCAACGCACAACCGGGTCGGTGGTGATCCGAAAATGCCGTATGCCTACTATATCTTTTTGTCGGCAGCCGATGAGAATAAGCAACTGAAAGCCGCTGACTACTTTCAGAAACGGGCGGTATCGGATGTTAAACTGGCCGAAACCTTATGTATTGCTCCGCTGACCCGTCATGTGATGACACAGGGGCTGAATGATAAAAACAGTTTTCAGCCTGACTTCCAGGGACTGCTGGATTCACAGTTACCGTCTTTGCGTTATAACACACTGAAAATTAACCATCCGGTGTTTATCGGTATCGGCCTGAACGATATTAATGTCCCGACGGCCATGCAGCAGCAATTTGCCCGTGAGGTAAAAGCTGCGGGTACTCCGGTGGAAGTAAAAGAATATGCCGGTATGGATCACAGCGAAACGGTTAACGTCTCCCTGCGTGACTCGGTTCCTTTTGTCTTTAAAGTCATGTCAGGCGCACAATAACTCTGGTGTAACAACGGCATATGCCGTTGTTACAGGTGTTCAGTTAGCGGATTCCGGAAGCGGAGGCCGCCGCCGGCGTTGCTCTGACTTGCCGGACCTGCGCAGCCACGGATGAGCCGCGGGGTGATGATGGTCGGGTGATACGCCAGGAAAGTGGCCAACTGTGAAGCGTGACGGTCGACAAATCGACTCATGGCGAGTGTCTGCTGTTATAATTACCGATTAGCCGATACCGGTATATCACCGGTTGCAGAGAAGAGGTAATACGCAATGACACAGGGCCCCCTGACAGAGAAAGAGCTTGAATGGCTGGATGATATCTTCATGAAATATGGCGATGAAACTTCAGTGCTGGATGTTTCGGGGCTGGATGGGCTGCTGACGGCAATTCTGTCCGGACCGGTGATGGCTGAACCTGATCAGTGGCTGGTCGCCGTATGGGGCGGGGCAGATAAAGTGCCGCGCTGGCGTTCTGAGCGGGAAATGGAGCGCTTTATGACGCTGACTTTCCAGCATATGGACGATATTGACCAGCGTCTGACCGAATATCAGGATCAGTTTGAACCATTGTTTGGGGTCAGAGAGATGGAAGGTCAGGAGTTCACCATTGTTGAAGAATGGTGTTTTGGCTATATGCGTGGCGTTGCACTTGGCCGCTGGCCTGAACTGCCGGAAAGCCTGCAACCTGCCTTTGAAGCGATTGCTTTGCATGGTAAAGAAGAGAACTTCGACCGGCTGGAAACCCTGACCCCCGAAGAGTATGACGCCGCGATTGAGATTATCACACCGTCAGCACTGGCTCTGTATAACTACTGGCTGGCGTTACGTACAGACCACCCGCCGCAAGTCGTCAGTCAGCCCTTTATTGCTGAAGTTACCGCCGGACGTAATGATCCTTGTCCGTGTGGCAGTGGTAAGAAATTTAAACAATGCTGCCTGCATTGATCCATACCACTGACTGATTGCTGCGGGTGTTTGTTTAATTACTGACTGCCCGGCGGATATCCCCCTGACAGCCACCGTTCCCTGAAATAACAGGGGCGGTGGCTGTTGTATTTTTGTCTTTGCCATCAGGCGATCAAATCCCGGCAAATGATCACTGGCTGGTCTGTTGATTGCTCTGCACTTTCCCCGTCGATCTGTTATTCATTTATGCTGTTACTGCGTCTGTTGTCAGCTCATAAACACATCGTCCGCAGGGCGGTGACCGGTATATTGGTAATGTCACTATCCGATAAAACATTTTTCAGAGATCAGGAGAACACATGATGTCAGCGTATTTTTTTTCGGTGTCTGCACAGTCAGTTACTTTTTATCATCCGCAGGATACGGTGCTGTCAGTGCTAAAAGGCGGTTATCAGCAGGCGGGAGATGGCCTGTTTTCTGCCGGGCAGGCAGATGCGCTGGCTGTGGAGACGCTGATTTACAGGACAGAAGAAATCCTTGAATCACAGGGGAAAATACTGCCGGGCAACCTCCATGCCATTAGCAGCGATATGCTGCTGCACCGCGTTTGTCAGCGCTGGCTGGCGGGCAGCGATGATATTACGCCACAGGCAATAGAGTCGGCATTTAATCAGCTGACAGATCGGCTGTCTTACGGGCCATTCCCCCTGACTGAACCGGAGATTGCTGAGTTTTGCTATTTTGTGTTTCTGCGGGAAATGGCCCACCATCTGGGTATCGTCCGGATCCGTTATCAGCCCTGAAGATCTCCGCCGGAGAAATTTTTTACAGGGATACGGATGACGGTAGCCAGCAGGTAAGGGATTATGTAATATGACGTCCAGACATCCAGATGGATATCTGTTTAGAAGGATATATGCCCGCCGGGACAATGGCGGGGGTCAGGCAGGACAGACAAAGCAGCAGTTACAGAAATTAAAATAATCAGCCTGTTCACAGGCGGGCATTTCGGGGCACAACATGAAAAAGATAGCACTCTCTTTACTGGCACTGAGTTTACTGGGCAGTACACCGGTTTTCGCGGATGTCATGGCACCTTTACCGGCAGCACTGGCAAACCACCATGGTCCGGTGCGTATTGCTGTGATCCGTAACCTGGGATCTGACGATAACACGACCCAGTTTCTGGCCGGTGCAATTAAGCAGGCCAGAAAACTGGGCTTCAAAGTGAATACTTTCCTGAGTAATGGTGACGATGCCCGTTTCCAGGACTTTGTGAATCAGGCAATTATCCAGAAATATGACGGCATTATTCTCTCCCAGGGACGTGCACCCTATTCAGACGATCTGGTAAAACGTATTACCGATGCAGGGATTGCGGTGTCGGTGTTTGATACTGCCGTACCGGACAATATTCCGGCAGTGACCGTTACCCGCCAGGATGATGCTTCACTGACGGATATGTCTTTCGGGCAACTGGTAAAAGATTTTCACGGGAAAGCAAATATTGTGAAACTGTGGGTTGCCGGGTTCCCGCCGATGGACCGTCGTGAGAAAGAGTACCAGCAGCTACTGAAAAAGAACCCGGGGATCACACAGCTGGAATCTCTGGGGGCAGTGTCTACCGATGTGCAGGGTGATACCGCGAATAAAGTCGGTGCTATCCTGGCGAAATACCCGAAAGGTAAAATTGACGCTATCTGGGGGTCATGGGATGCCTTCAGTCAGGGAGCTTATAAAGCATTACAGGAAAATGGCCGGACAGAGATCAAACTGTATAGCATCGATATTTCTAACCAGGATTTACAGATGATGCACAGTAAAAACAGTCCGTGGCAGATGACGGCAGCGGTTGATCCGCAGCTGATTGGCGCGACTAACGTGCGGCTGGTTGCCCTGAAAATAGCCGGAGAACCCACCCCGGCCACTTATGAATTTAAGGCCGATGCCGTATCTCAGGCGTTGCTGAACCAGCAGAGCGGTGATGTGAATATGGCCAGCCTGCCAAAAATTATCCCCGGCTGGGGCACCACCAATGATTTCGTTGCACCATGGTTCGCTACCCTCGAAGCGAAAGCGAAATAAGGCAGAGATAATGAGCGCATTACCGCAACCGGAATACAGCCGCAATATGCGGCTGATCGGTCACAGTGATCAGGGAGGGCGTCCTGACGGGGTTCAGCTGATGGTGCATCGCGGTTTTGCGTATATCGGACATATGGTCTCGGGAGGATTTTCGGTGGTGGATGTCCGGGATCCCCGGCAGCCGAAAACCGTTAATTATGTAGCAGCACCGCCGGGTACCTGGAATATACATCTACAGACCCATGATGATCTGTTGCTGGTGATCAACGCCCGTGACCTGTTTGCGGATACCCGTTTCGCCGATGAGAAAGTGTATTACACTCGTCAGGTCGGAGATACGGTCAGCGATATTGAACAGCATGGCTGGAGTGCCGGATTACGTGTTTTCGATATTTCTGTGCCGCAACAGCCCCGTGAAATCAGCTTTTTGCCTCTGAACGGGATCGGTATTCACCGTATCTGGTATATCGGCGGACGCTGGGCCTATGTATCGGCACTGATTGACGGTTTTACCGATTATATTTTCCTGACCATTGACCTGGCGGATCCGCGCAAGCCGGTAGTCGCCGGAAAATGGTGGTTGCCGGGTATGAATCAGCAGGCCGGGGAAGTGCCTGACTGGCCGGAAGGTAAACGCTATGCCCTTCACCATGCGATTATCAGCGGGGATACGGCCTATGGTAGCTGGCGTGACGGAGGCCTGACCATCCTTGATATTAAGGATCGCAGTGCTCCGAAGCTGCTCAGCCACCGTAACTGGAGCCCGCCGTTTGGCGGCGGTACCCATACGGCGTTACCCCTGCCGGAGCGGAATTTGCTGGTGGTTCTGGATGAAGCCGTGCTGGATAAACAGCAGGATGGTGAAAAGTTTATCTGGTTGTTCGATATCCGTGACCCGTCCAATCCGGTGAATATTTCTACCTTTCCGCAGCCCGGCGAAGCCGATTATATTGCTAAAGGGGCACATTTTGGCCCGCATAATTTGCATGAAAACCGGCCGGGCAGTTTTATCAGTTCAACGCTGATTTTTGCCACCTATCAGAATGCCGGCGTCCGGGCCTATGACATCAGTGATCCTTACCGTCCGGAAGAGACCGCAGCCCTGGTTCCGGCCGCACCGCAAAAAATGATGGATACCCGGCCGGGAAGGCCGAAAGTCATCCAGTCCTGTGATGTGTTTGTTGATGCTCAGGGGATCATTTACAGCACTGACTACAATGCCGGATTATCGATTATTGAATACTCTGGCTAAGGGGAGCGGCGGCAGGTACTGGCGGTATCCGCATCCGGCTAACGAATTGCACCACAGACCTTTATGCTAGTATAAGGTCTGTCGCTGCTGCATTCTGCGGCAGCCAGAGTGAGTGAATGGAAACAGTATGATTACCTTACACCATCTGAATGATTCCCGTTCTTTCCGCGTCCACTGGTTATTGCTGGAAGCAAAGATCCCCCATCAGGTTATTTATTATCAGCGTGATGCTGTGACGCAGCTGGCCCCGGAATCTCTTAAGAAAGTACACCCGCTGGGCAAATCCCCGGTGATTGAGCTTGACGGGCAGATTATCAGCGAGTCAGGCGCGATTATCGAGTTACTGATCGAACGTTTTGCCCCTGGCCTGCGTCCGCCGGCCGGCAGCCCGCAGTATGCCGAATACTATGAGTGGATCCATTTTGCGGAAAGCTCGGCAATGGTCCCGGTACTGTTACGTCTGTTTAATAGTTTCGAAACGGCTGCCGGAACCGAACTGCGCTGGACAGAGAATTACGCGAATAATGAATTTAATAAAGTGTTCAGTTATGTAAATCAGCAACTGAGTGGCCGCCGTTATATTACCGGTGAGCAGCTGACGGGCGCTGATTTTATGATTGGCTGGGTGCTGCTGTTACTGCACAAACGGGGAATGATCGACGGCCTGTATCCGGCGATTGATACTTATCTGCAGACATTATCGGCGTTACCTTCCCTGCAGCAGGCGCTGGCGCTGGATGCCGGACCTGTTGGCGGATAACTGCTTACTTGCCGGTGTGCCGGTGTGCCGGTGGCAGCCGGCACGATATTTCAGCGCAGTTTTGCCACTTTTGTTATCAGTTTTTCCCTTGCCAGATCCAGAGCTTGCGGGTTGGTGTGCCGTGATAGTGTGTCACGTGTTTTTTTACCCAGAAAATAATGGATCCTTTCGCTGTTGGCCCCGGAAGGATGGGGTAAGCCGGTCAGGATTTTCGCCGGATCAATCTGTTGCTGCTGAACCAGCCATTCAACCCCGGCGCTAGCCACCGGGCCTAAAGGGACAAAAACCGCATCAGGCAACTGGCGGGCTTCGGCTGCAAACCCGCGTTCGATACTGTGCTGCAGTAAAGGGGAGTGACGGAAAGAGGGCGTGTTATTGTAATTTTTACCATCGATAAATACCGGCTGATTAAACAGGGAAGTGAAGTGCACTAAAGATAGGTGATCGCTGAATAATGAGCTGCAGGACGTGATACCCAGCCAGCCAGATAAGCCAATCGCGTCCAGTAACTGCGTCAGATTATTACGGATCGCACCACTGAAGGCTCCTTGCTGTTTGGCAAGATATAATGCCTGCTGATCAGTCGCTCCGTTTTTCAGCGCCTGGTGTGCGGCTGTTACCGCATGCAGCCACTGCTGATAGCCGGGGGTAATGCCCACCAGCACGAGACGTGCAGCAGGGTTAAGGTAGTCGAACGGAATATAGTATTCGGTCAGCCTGCCTTCACGGCTGAGTAAAAAGTTATCAGGTAACTGGCGTGCAGGCGACGGGGTAAAGTCCATTATTGCCTGCCGGAAGGTGCTGAACATCATTGGTGATTATCCTGAAGCTGATATCCGGAAACAGCGGGCAGGATAACACAGTGACTGAGAGGAGGGGCTGGTGCGGCTCCGCACCGCGGGGATACGGAACCGCTATTTGCGGTGTGTTTATGCTGTCAGTCTGGCCAGTGCACGGGAGAAAAAGGCCTCATCACCAAAATTACCTGATTTTAAGGCCAGTCCGAGGGTTATTTGTCCCTGTTTTACCCGTAATGCCGGGACGCCGGTACTGAGTTCGGCACCGATAACCAGACTTTCAATGCCCAGGCCACTGACAATCGCCCCGGATGTTTCTCCGCCGCCGACTACCAGACGCCGTACACCGGCCCCGACCAGCTGTACCGCCAGAGCCGCGAAAAATTGTTCAATCGCCTGAGACACTTTTTCGCGGCCATAATACTGCTGTAACGCCGTAACCTGCGCCGGATCTCCTGAAGTATAAATCAGGGGATATTTTTGCTGATTATCATCGACGAATTTCAGCAGTTCTGCGGTGTCGGTGTCGCCGCGGATAATTTGCTCAACATCCAGAGGCAGTACGGCATATTGCTGCCGGTGGTAGTCAATCTGGCGTAATGTGGTGCGTGAACAACTGCCTGCCAGAATCACACCTTTACCGCTCACACTGAACTGCGGAGCAATTTCGCCTGCCGTTTCACCACGACGAATAAAATTATGCGGCAGGCCGCGGGCAATAGCCGATGCTCCGGTCAGCAGCGGTGCATCGGCACAGGCCCCGGCAATCTGCAGTAAGTCCTGATCAGTGATCGCATCCACCACCACCAGACCGATCTGCTGCTCAGCCAGTCGCTTTAATTGGCGGCTGATTTCATCGCTGCCTTGTTGTACCTGTTGCCAGCTGATATATCCCTGTGGATGCTGCGACTGTCTCGCCAGTACACGACGAATATCCGCATCGGTCATCGGGGTCAGGGGGTGGTTTTCCATCCCTGATTCATTCAGCAACTGATCATTGACAAACAAGTGTCCCTGATAGAGCGTACGTTTCATTGCCGGAAATGAAGGACATACCACCACGCCGCCGGTACCGAGTTTACGGGCCAGGGCCTCGGCCACCGGGCCAATATTGCCCTGAGGGGTGGAATCAAAGGTGGAACAATATTTAAATACAATTTGCCGGCATCCGCTGGCCAGCAGCCAGTCGCAGGCCTGTAATGACAGGGCGATAGCTTCGCTGGCAGGCAGTGAACGGCTTTTCAACGCAATAACCCCGGCACCGATCTGTGGATCTGCCGCCTGCTCAGGCACCCCGATATATAATGCTGTGCGCAGGCCACCTTCTTCCGGCAGCCCTGTTGTCAGGGTGACGCCAATGTCGCTGGCGCCGGTGAAATCATCTGCTATTACTCCAATCAACATAAGGCGCTCCGTTTGTCCCGCGTGAGCCGGACTCTGTGGTTAACGTGGCGGCTGTTGCCACCGAAACTGGCGCAGGAGGCTATCTGATGGCTAAAACCCGGCAGGCCGGTTACCGTTTTCGCGGAAGTAGCCCCCGGACAGGCTGGCAGCCGGTGGTCGTTTCAGCCTGCAGATCTGTCTGCGATATAGTGATTAATTCTGGCTTTGCAGACCGAACTTTTCATATCTGGCGGCGGCGTCTGGTGAAGTGACTATCTCTGTCAGTGCTGCGGCCTGTTGCTGATGTTCAGAGTGAAAGCTCCGGGCAATAGAAAACGAGGTACTTTTTTGCAGATCAGCGGGCAGGTCGCCGGTGATCTCTACGCCCGGCACCGCCAGCAGTTCGCTGACTTGCTGGATAGCAAGATCCGCATCACCGCTGAGAAGTTTTTCTGCGGTAAAACCCTCCGCGATCGGGCAGGCTTTAGCGTCAATTTCCTGTTCGATCCCCAGCATCTGTAGTACGGTTTTAAAATGTATACCGCTGGCTCCGCCGGTGGAATAGCAGAGTGAGCGCGCGGCACGAAGTGTTTTTATCAGTTGTTCACGGTCAGAGACATCAACGTGAGGCGCGCCTTTTCTGACGGCAAACCCGATGCGGGAAACCACTAATGGTCTGCGGGTTGCCGGATCAGCAATTCCCTGAGCAATCAGCTGCTCCATGGCCGGATCGGTCACGATCACCAGGTCACAGAGCTGGCCGTTTGCGATATTTTCCATTAATACGCTGGTCGGGTTCCAGTGGATGCAGAGGTCGCCAAACCGGCGGCGATAACCTTCCAGTAATCCGTCGTCAAACGGAGAGCGAACAACCAGTGCACTGTACAGTGTCAAAGGAGATAACCTTGTCATTTTATTTACCTGCGCCTGTGTGTTCCGGCAATAAGCGGTGAATTACCAGTGACATGCAAATTTTTCGGTCAGTTCCTGAATTGCCTGCGGTGGCAGAGGATCGGCCTGGCGTCGGGTGGCGACCCATAGCCGGGCTGTTTCCTCTAATTCTTCCAGGATATCGCAGGCCTGAGAAACACTGTTCCCCCAGATCACCGGGCCGAGTCTTGCCAGCATAACCCCTTTCACTGTTGCAGCCAGCCCGGCCACGATTGTCGCCACTTCCGGTGAGCCGGGATACCGGTAGTCAATCAACGGTATTTTTCCGACTTTCATCACCTGATAGGGGGTGATGGGCGGCAGGATCGCTTCCGCAGACCAGACGCCCTGCAGTGTCAGTAATACCAGTGCGTTTGAGTGGGTATGCAGTACGCTGCGGGTAGCAGGATTATGCTGATATACACCTTTATGTAATAACAGGGTCTTGGAAGGTTTGTTACCCGTCAGCCATTCTCCGTCGGAGCTGACTTTGGCAATATCGGCCGGGTCCAGAGTGCCCAGACAGGCATCGGTCGGTGTAATTAACCAGCCATCATCAAAGCATGCACTGATATTACCGGAAGAGCCGACCGTATAACCCCGGCTAAATAATCGTTCACCGGTGAGACATATTTCTTCGCGTAGTTTATTTTCGTCTTTCATAACTTCTTTTATCCCGGAATATATCGATAAAGGTGATTTTCGGTGAGCGGATATCCAGCAGACTTTGTTTACATTCACCGGAAACCGAATCCGTAATAATTTCATCCAGAGCCGTTAGGGGACAGACAGTGTAAAAACCGTACTTTCCATATTTACTGCTGTCAGAGACGAGGATATTTTTATTTGAGACAGAAATAACGGTCTGTTTTACTACGGCTTTCTCTTCATAGGGCGTCGATATACCGTGGGTCAGATCCCATGAACTGGCGCTGAGAAAGGCCAGGTCAATATTCAGTGTTTTAATAAAGCTGGCAGCGCTGAAACCGACACAGGAAAGGTTACGTTTATCGACTCTGCCGCCGACATGGTAGAGGTCTGTGGCCGGATTCGACATCAGCAGCTGGCTGATCGAAAAGTCATTAGTGACGACAGTCAGACGAAAATCAGGCGGAATACAGCAGGCAATTTCGAAAGTGGTCGTCCCTGCATCGAGGTAAATAATACTGCCCTCAGAAATCCGAGTGACTGAACATTTACCCAGCTCTTTTTTGAGCCGGTGATTCAGACAGGACTTGTCCTGATAAGGCAGTTCCTGATGCAGTAAGACACTGAGGCGAATTCCCCCGTTAACCCGCCGGACTTTCCCTTCCTGTTCCATCAGTTGTACATCACGGCGGATAGTCATATGGGAGACATTCAGCAGTGATGCCAGCTCCTCATAGAGTGCGATCTGATTTTCATGGGCATAACGATAGATAAAATCCCGGCGTTCATTCGCAGTTAATCCCATCGCCATGATTCGCTACTCTCTGGTTATTTTTTATGTCATGGAAATAGTTTACGGATAACAATTTCACAATAAAAGTTGCTGAATCACAAAAATGAAAAACAGGTTATGACGACAATTTAAATATAATATTATGAATATAAATGTATTTTTTATTTTTATGATGGATTTTATTTTTCACATAATATTGTGAAATTTTTACTGGCGAGCAGGTGAAGCAGAACGGGTTATATAGCCGTCAGGGCGGAAGAGGCCCTGTCCCGGACGCCGGACAGGGCCCCGCAGGTCAGAAACTCACCCCTGTCCGTAGTAAGCATGTTTACCATGTTTACGCTTGAAGTGTTTATCCTGCAGATAGGGGGGGATAACTTCAGGTTGTGGCTTCAGCTGACAACTGAGCCATGCCAGTCTGGCAACTTCTTCAAGGACGACTGCATTATGTACCGCTTCTGCAGCATCCGATCCCCAGCAAAAAGGACCATGCTGGGCAACGATAACTGCCGGTACCTGCATCGGCGGACGATCCTGCAGGGTATGGATGATCACTTCACCCGTATTACGTTCATAGTCATGGCTGACTTCTTCTGCTTTCAACTGACGGGTACAGGGAATTTCACCATAAAAATAATCTGCGTGGGTGGTACCTAATACCGGCACCGGACGCATCGCCTGTGCCCATGCAGTGGCGTAGGTTGAATGGGTATGGACAATCCCCCCCAGTTCCGGGTATTGCCGGTAGAGCGCCAGATGAGTTGCTGTGTCTGAAGACGGGCGCAAAGGACCATGATAATAGCCGTCGGGCTCAACCACCACCATATCTTCCGGACGCAGTTTTTCATAGGCAACTCCGCTGGGTTTTATCACCATCAGACCACTTTGCCGGTCGATGGCACTGACATTGCCCCAACTGAAGGTCACCAGTTGATGGGCCGGCAGTTGCAGATTGGCTTCACAGACTTGTTGCTTTAATTGTGTCAGCATCGGTTTATCCTCCGGCCGGCAAGCCCGCCAGGCGCATTTTTTCCAGTACCTGGCAGCGGGCGGCAGACACCTGCTGGCGCGGGTTTTCTCCGCTGCCGCTCCACATTTCGATCAGATAGGGGCCGCGATAACCATTAGTGTGCAGGGTGCGAAAGCATTGTTCGAAATCCACGATACCCTGGCCGAACGGAACGTTTTTAAATTCCCCGCGGCGGGTGTCTTTCACATGTACACCCACAATGTGGCCAGTCGCAGCCGTCAGCTCCAGCTCGACATCATTATCCCAGGCCGATAAATTGCCGATATCAGGGTATAGCTGGAACCAGGGGTTATTCAAATAATGGCTATAACCGAGGGCTTTGCTGACCGAGTTCATCAGACCGGTATCCATAATTTCCATCGCCAGGGTAACCTGTGCTCTGCTGGCCATTTCCATCGCCAGTGACAGACCGTCACGGAATCGCTGACGGGTACAGGCATTACTTTGCTGGTAGTACTCATCGTAGCCGGCCAGCTGGATAACCCGTATTCCGGTATCCTGTGCCAGCCGGATGGCTTGCTGCATAATCTGTAGTGCCTGACGCCGGATGCTGTCGTCTTCGCTGCCCAGAGGAAAACGCCGGTGGGCGCTGAGACAGAGGGAAGAGACACGGATACCGCTGGTCAGTACCGCCTCTGTCAGTGCCAGGCGCTGCTTATCACTCCAGTGGAGGCGGGCCAGTCGCTGGTCAGTTTCATCTATCGACATTTCGACAAAATCAAATCCCAGTTCTGCGGCAAGTCCGAGGCGTTGTGGCCAGTTTTCATCGGGCGGCAGGGCTTTTTCGTAAATACCGAGCAGCACTTTTTCTGACGGTGACATACTGGCTCCTTAGCCCCAGAGCTGATGAATTTGCTGCCGGAACCGCCGGGCAGCGGCGACAGGATCACTGGCATCACGGATACTGCGTCCGGCAATAAATGCATGGATCGGCAGATGCCTGAACAGGGGCAGGTCGTCAGCCTCCAGTCCGCCTGTGATGGTGAGTTTAAAGCCCATATCACAGAGTTGTTGCAGGATAGCCAGGTCCTGATCGCTCCAGTTTACGCCTGCTGCCTGAGCATCACGACTGCGGTGGTATACCAGCTGGCGGATACCGGCATCGTACCAGCCAGAGGCCTGAGATATTTGCCAGCTGCCGGTGAGTTCTATCTGGACATCACCGTTATACTGTTGTGCCACCTGCAGAGCACCTTTCACCGTATTGATATCAGCGCAGCAAATGACAGTGATCCAGTCTGCACTGGCCTGAAAACACATTTCTGAGAGTATTTTTCCGGCATCGGCAATTTTGGCATCGGCCAGCACGATATGGCCGGGATAGAGTGCTTTTATTTCCCGCACTGCACGTACACCTTCACTGACACATAAAATGGTACCAATTTCGATAATATCGACTTCACTGGCAATCAGACGGGTGGTAGCAAATGCCTGATCGAGGGTTAAATTATCCAGTGCGATTTGCAGCAGAGGTCGCTGACATTCCATGGCCGGCACTCCTTATTGTTCGCGGGTCACTGAGGTTTGATGGATCAGATCAAGTACCTGCTGCGGGTGGCGGCAGTCACGTAAACGCTGAAAATTATCAGGATCGTCGAATAGCTGTACGACCTGAAGTATTCCGACCTGCTGGTGAGTATGGGCATCAACGGCCGCCAGGGTGATCAGGATATCGATCGGATCGTTATCCTCGTCGCCAAAGCAGACCGGGTTTTTCAGGGTGACTAAGGCAAACCCGGTCCGTAATACACCCTCCTCGGGACGGGCATGGGGCATTGCCAGGCCGGGAGCAAGCAGGAAATAGGGGCCGTACTTACTGACCGCCGAGAGGATCGCCGGAAAATATTCCGATCCGACCACCCCTGCATCCACCAGCAGATCGGTGCCGATCCTGATGGCCTGTTGCCAGTCTTCGGCTTCGGCCTGCAGGCGGATGCTGTTATTATCCCGCAGAGAATCACTTAGCTTCATCAGCAGTTGCTCCTGAGAGGTCGCCAGGAAAGTGCTGACGAATAACAGCCATCAGTTTGGGGCCGAAATCTTCAGCAGACAGCATATTTCGTACCTCGATAACATGTTTATTACCGCTGACACTGATTTCACCGGCAATATGTGTAGAGGCAAGAATAATATCTGCCTGACTGAGCTCTGATTTATATTCACCGACAGCACAGCTGTTTACGCTATGGTCTACCTGCTGAAGCGTGAGAAACTGATCAACTTTCATCTTCATGATCATTGAGCTTCCCTGTCCGCAACCGCACACTGCCAGAATTCTTACTGTCATATAAGTGTTCTCCTGTGGTGAGGGTACTGATGGCTATCGGCCTGCGGCACGTTCTTCAGCACGCAGGCTTCGGCCGGCAAAGTACATATATAAGGCAGCGATAATCAGTACCACGCCCATAAACCAGAGCCCGGAGCTTAATCCCTGCATTAACGGTGGCGCCAGAATTGACCAGTCTGCCATGCCCATCCAGGCATCCAGTCCGGTCAGTTTTATCGCCCAGACACAACCAAAGATTTCTATCATTCCCATCACCAGGCAAATTTTAAGTGCCGCCCGCCAGCCCCCATAGTGATTAGCAAATACGCCGATTGTGGCATTTGAAAAGAACATCGGAATAAACCCGGGGATAATCATGATAGGAGACTGCAGCAGCACCAGAATACCGACGGCAATCAGCTGGCCGATGGTGCCCCACATAAAACCCCATACCACTGCGTTAGGCGCAAAGCTGTAGATAGCAGCACAATCGATGGCTAACACCGCCCCCGGAATCAGGCGCTGTGAGATACCGTTAAAGGCTTCAGTGAGCTCGGCGACAAACATGCGCACGCCCTGCACAATGATAAAAATCGCGACGGCAAACATCAGCCCGGTCTGCAGGATATAAAGGGTCCAGTGGGTGCTGCCCGCCATAGCCTGCAGGGTGGTTAAGCCGAAAGAGAGCAGGATCGCGCCAAAAAACAGTGTCATCACAATGGCGGTTGACACTATGTTGTCATGGAAAATATTCAGCCAGCCGGGCAGAGAAAGCTTCTCGACACTGTCCTGTTTTTTACCCAGGCAGGGGGCCAGTTTGCAGGCAATCCATGAGGCAAACTGCTGCTGGTGGCCAATGGAAAATCCGCTATTGTCGGTCACGGACTGGGTCGGGAGGTACATCATATTGGCGGTGATCCCCCAGTAGAGGGAAGTCAGTACCGCACTACAGATAACGGTGGTCCACATGCTGTAACCGGACAGATAAAAGAATACGGCAATCAATCCGACCTGCTGGAACATAATATGTCCTGACAGCATGATAGTTCTGATACCCGTCAGCCGTTTCAGTAGTACATATAAAATATTGAGCGCCAGCGCCAGTAAAACCGCATAACCGACCCAGCTGTAGGCGGTATCCATTCGGTCTATTACTGTCATCATTGATGCATAGGTGTCTGATATTGCACCGTTAATCTGATAGACCTCTGACAGTTTACTGACAACCGGCTTAAAGGTACTGGTCAGAATGCCTGAGCCCGCCTGCAATAACATAAAACCGATAATTGTTTTCAGTGTACCTTTAATGATTACCGTGGCGCTTTTACGCAGCAGTAAATAGCCCAGTAAGGTGACCAGGCCCAGCAGTAGTGGCGGATTGGTCATCACCTGGTTAAAAAAAACAGTGAACAGGGTATAAAGCGTTTCCATACGGATCTCCAAAGCATTGCTTACAGAGCGCGAATACTGACGGGCAAACCGTGCCGATACGGTTGCCTGAGTTTTATTATCCCGAACGGCTTACTCAGGGAGCCTTCACCATAACAATCATAAAACGTCACAAAAAGATTGATTTTGATTATTTGTGATCCTCTTCACTGGATATTATTTAATTATATGAATGCACTGTATATTGTTGTTTTTTCGGCTGCATTTATTTAAAAGTTATTGTTATATATGCAGTTAATTTCAGCGTAACGGAGAGTATAAAAAGCGATTTTTTCATATTGAGAAGACAGATGAACGGTGGTAATTTGAATTCTCTGTGATTGTTTATGATTATTTTGATTGTTGTCGTCAAAGGATGGAGAGAATATGATGAGTAAAATAACATCAATCAGCCGTGAATCCTGGCTACTTAGCACCTTCCCGGAGTGGGGATGCTGGCTGAATGAGGAAATAGAACAGACAGAGGTTGTCAGCGGCACTTTTGCCATCTGGTGGCTGGGGTGTACCGGGATATGGCTGAAATCAGACGCAGGTACTAATCTGTGTGTTGATTTCTGGTGCGGGACCGGTAAACAGACACACAGTAATCCTCTGATGAAAGCCGGTCATCAGATGCAGCGGATGGCCGGCGGGTTAGCCCTGCAACCTAACCTGCGGACGGCGCCTTTTGTTATGGATCCCTTTGCTATCCGGCAGCTGGATGCCGTATTAGCCACCCATGACCATAACGATCATATTGACGTTAATGTTGCGGCAGCGGTAATGCAGAATTGTGCAGAGGATGTGCCCTTTATCGGACCGCAGTCCTGCGTTGATATCTGGACTGGCTGGGGGGTGCCGCGTGAACGATGCCATGCAGTGGTGCCGGGCGATATTATTACCCTCAGAGATACACGGATTATTGTGCTGGATGCGTTCGATCGTACCGCACTGATTACCCTACCGGAAGGACAGGCAGCTGCCGGGGTATTACCGGCAGGGATGGATCAGCGGGCGGTTAATTATCTGTTTGAAACGCCGGCCGGGACGCTGTACCACAGTGGCGATTCTCACTATTCAAATTATTATGCCAGTCACGGTAACCGCTTCCCGATTGATGTTGCGCTGGGCTCCTTCGGTGAAAATCCGCGTGGTGTGACGGATAAAATGACCAGTGTCGATATATTACGTATGGCGGAGTCCCTTAAGGCACAGGTTGTGATTCCGGTACACCATGATATCTGGTCAAATTTCCAGGCGGACCCTAAGGAAATACTCAGCCTGTGGGAAATGAGACGACACCGGCTTCAGTACCATTTTAAACCTTTTATCTGGCAGGTCGGTGGTAAGTTTACCTGGCCGACAGATAAGGATAACCTTGAGTATCACTATCCCCGTGGTTTCGATGACTGTTTTACCCTTGAGCCTGACCTGCCTTTTAAAGCCTTCCTGTAAAACCACAGGGCGATTTATGGTGCGCACTTCTGCAGCAAAATGATATTAATAATCAGACTGTGCGCCTATAATCCACTGCTGATGTTTTATCTTGTAACGGAATGTCCATGACTGAGTCCCAGCGGCACCATGCCATCCTTGAGTTGTTACATACTCAGCGGCAAATTTCTGTCGCCGATTTGATCGCTGCCTTTGATATTTCGCCGGCAACTGCGCGGCGTGATATCAATAAACTGAATGATAACGGGCAATTACGTAAAGTGCGTAACGGTGCCGAGGTGCTGAATGTATCTCGTCAGTTATGGAGCCCGCTGAATATTCAACAGGTCAGTCATCTGGACGAAAAAATACGGATTACTGCCGCGGCGGCGGCCCTGTGTCAGCCCGGAGAGAGCGTGGTGATTAACTGCGGCTCGACCGCCTTTTTGCTGGGCCGTGAACTGTGCGGTAAAGATATTCAGGTGATCACCAACTATCTGCCACTGGCCAATTACCTGATAGAACATGAACATGAACGGGTGGTAATTATTGGCGGCCAGTATAATAAGCAGCAGTCGATAACTCTGGCTCCGCAGAGCAGCGAAGCTGACCTGTATGCCGGTCACTGGATGTTTACCAGTGGTGTCGGCCTGACCAGCGACGGATTATATAAAACGGATATGCTCAGTGCGATGAGTGAGCAGAAAGTACGGCACTATGTTGGCAAGCTGGTCGTGCTGGTGGACAGCAGTAAAATCGGCCAGCGGGCAGGGATGCTGTTCAGCCGCGCAGCAGATATTGATATTGTTATTACCGGGAAGCAGGCTGACCCGGCAGTGATCGGGCAGCTCCGCTCGGCCGGCGTTGAGGTAAAGCTGGTCTGATGATTTAGCCACGGGCATGGCAGCGAAGGGCTCCGGGACACAGCCAAAAAAAAGCCTCATCCGTAAGATGAGGCTTCTGTTATTTAGCGTACCGCAGACGTTTGTCAGTCATCCAGGAAGCTGCGCAGTACTTCTGAGCGGCTCGGATGACGTAATTTACGCAGGGCTTTGGCTTCAATCTGACGGATACGTTCACGGGTCACGTCAAACTGTTTACCGACTTCTTCCAGTGTATGGTCGGTATTCATATCGATACCAAAACGCATCCGCAGTACTTTCGCTTCACGGGCAGTCAGTCCGGCCAGGACATCGTGGGTCGCTGAGCGCAGGCTTTCTGAAGTCGCAGAATCCAGCGGCAGTTCCAGAGTGGTATCTTCGATAAAGTCGCCGAGATGTGAATCTTCATCATCACCGATCGGTGTTTCCATCGAGATCGGCTCTTTAGCGATTTTCAGCACCTTACGGATTTTATCTTCCGGCATCAGCATCCGCTCTGCCAGTTCTTCCGGTGACGGCTCACGCCCCATTTCCTGCAACATCTGACGCGAAATACGGTTCAGTTTGTTGATGGTTTCGATCATATGCACCGGAATACGGATAGTTCTGGCCTGGTCTGCAATTGAACGGGTGATTGCCTGACGGATCCACCAGGTTGCATAGGTCGAGAACTTGTAACCGCGACGATATTCAAACTTATCAACGGCTTTCATCAGACCGATGTTACCTTCCTGAATCAGATCCAGGAACTGCAGACCACGGTTGGTGTATTTTTTCGCAATCGAAATAACCAGACGAAGGTTAGCTTCCACCATCTCTTTCTTCGCACGGCGGGCTTTTGCTTCACCGATAGACATACGGCGGTTGATATCTTTAACCTGCTCGATGGTCAGTCCGGTTTCTTCTTCCACCATGGACAGCTTATGCAGACCGCGTTCGACATCTTCTTCGACGTCCTGCAGTTTTTCAGACCATGGTTTTTTCAGTGCCAGGGCTGCTTTAAACCAGCTGTTATTCGTTTCGTTGCCGGTGAACAGGGTGATGAAGTTTTTCTTCGGCATTTTGCAGATTTCAACACACAGCCTCATAATGGCACGTTCCTGACCACGGACACGATCCATCATCTGGCGCATGTTGTTAACCAGATAATCAAACTGTTTCGGTACTAAGCGGAATTGCTTAAACACTTCAGAAAGATTCTGGATTTCTGCAATCGCATCAGCATGACTGCGACTTTTACTTTTAATCACCGTACGGGTGATTTCGTACTGGGTGCGTAATTCAGCAAATTTTTCACGGGCCAGTTCAGGATCGATAGAGTTATCGTCATCTGAACTGTCGTCATCTTCGTCGTCATCTTCGTCGTCATCATCACGATCTTCTTCAGACAATTCAGACCCGACGTGGGTTGCTGTCGGTGCCATATCTTCTTCGGCATTCGGATCGACAAAACCGGTAATGATATCGGAGAGACGTGCTTCTCCGGCTTCGACTCTGTCGTACTGTTCCAGCAGATAAGTGATGGCTTCCGGGTATTCTGCGACCGAGCACTGAACCTGGTTGATACCATCTTCAATGCGCTTGGCAATATCAATTTCGCCTTCACGGGTCAGCAGTTCTACCGTCCCCATTTCACGCATATACATGCGGACAGGATCAGTGGTCCGGCCAATTTCAGATTCCACGCTGGACAGCACCTGCGCGGCGGCTTCTGCTGCATCTTCATCAGTATCGGAACTGTTTTCATTCAGCATCAGATCATCGGCATCAGGCGCTTCTTCAACGACCTGAATACCCATGTCGTTGATCATCTGAATGATGTCTTCAATCTGATCGGAGTCGACAATATCTTCCGGCAGATGGTCATTGACCTCAGCATAGGTCAGATAGCCTTGCTCCTTACCACGGGTGACAAGTAGCTTCAGCTGTGACTGCGGGTTTTGCTCCATAAGACGGTATCCACACTTCTGTTAATGAGATTGGTGTTTGCCGGGGGTAGCCGGCAAATAACAGTAAAGGCGTTTCAGTGGCTGCGGCCTTCATCGCAGCAATGGGCATCTGCCCTCAGTAATCGGCAATTAAGCCGCGGGTAATCTTTTTGTCATCATTCGGGTTTCATTATACCGGAACCCGGCACTCTCTGTAGAAACTGGCGCATTTTTCGTCAGGATTTACATTTGTAACCTGGGGTCACCGGGCCGTACTGCCGCCGGTCACCTTAATCTTATTTTTTCGCCAGCGCGGTCAGTAGTGACTGTAACTCACGCCGCTGTTCACTGTTCAATCCCTGAGTTCGATCCCTGGCAATCAGCTGTTCAAGCCGTTGTTCCAGGGCAGAATCGTAAATACTGGCTAACGAATCACTGAACACCGCGTCAGCTTCGTCATCAACTATCATGTGGTTCCAGATCGCCAGACTTTCAAGGGACTGAGCCATTTTTGTATCGCGATAGTTTTCCAGTAACTGGGCAGTGGTCAGACCAGGGTGCGCTTTACAGTACTGTACCAGCTCAGCAAACAACGGCAGTCCGGCGATCCCTGTTTCCTGTAATCCTTCAAGAGAAGGCACTTTTTCTGCCAGGGCCGGATTTTGCAGTAATAACGCCACCAGAATACGCATGGTGGTTTTTTTCATGACCGGTGATGCGACAGCCGGTCTGGTGTCAGCCCGCGCCGGCAGTAATTTTTCCAGCTGGCGGTCATCAAGGATCCCCAGTTTGTTGCCCAGAGCCTGGCGTAAATAAATACGCAGTGTTTCGCCCGGGATCTGGCTAATCAGTGGCAGTGCCAGAGTACTCAGACGGGCTTTCCCGTCACGGGTACTCAGGTCGACCTGCGGCAGCAGGTTATCAAACATAAAGTCTGACAGGGGAACGGCCTGTTCCATCCGCTGTTCAAAGGCTTGCTTGCCCTCTTTGCGTACCAGCGTGTCCGGGTCTTCACCGTCCGGCAGGAACATAAAACGTAACTGACGGCCATCGGTAATATAGGGCAGGGCCGTTTCCAGTGCCCGCCATGCCGCATCGCGTCCTGCTCTGTCACCGTCATAACAACAAATAACAGTGTCGGTGTTTCTGAACAGCAGCTGGATATGTTCACTGGTTGTTGAGGTGCCTAGTGAGGCAACCGCATAATCGATACCAAACTGTGCCAGTGCCACAACGTCCATATAACCTTCAACCACCAACAGTTTCGCTGGCTGGTTGTGGGCCCTGGTCACCTCATAAAGTCCGTATAACTGACGTCCTTTATGAAAAATCGATGTTTCAGGAGAGTTCAGGTATTTTGGGGTATCGTTACCCAATACCCGGCCACCAAACCCGATCACTCTGCCGCGTTTATCGCGGATAGGAAACATGACCCGGTCGCGAAAACGGTCGTAACTCCGGCCGTTGTCATTGGTTACCAGCATACCGGCATCAATCAGGGACTGTTTGTCATCCTGATTTTTGCCAAAACGTTTGAGGACGTTGTCCCAGCCGGGAGGGGCATAACCAATGGCAAAGTTTTCTGTCACCTGCTGACTCAGTCCGCGGCTGTGAATATATTGCCGGGCCGGTTCAGCCTGTGGTTGTGTTAACGATGTCTGATAAAACTGGTTCAGTCCGTCCATCAGCTGATACAGGCTCTGGCGCTGATGTCGTTCCATCGGGGTGTCGCCGCTACCGCTTTCGTAGGGAACTTCCAGCCCGTTCATGGTTGCCAGCTCTTCGATAGTTTCGACAAACTCCAGACGGTCAAAGTTCATCAGAAAATCGATAGCGTTACCATGGGCACCACAGCCGAAGCAGTGGTAAAACTGTTTGTCACCGTTCACAGTAAAAGACGGCGTTTTTTCGTTATGGAAAGGGCAACAGGCGTGATAATTCTTGCCTTGCTTTTTCAGCTTAACGCGGGCATCAATAAGGTCCACGATGTCCGTGCGTGCAAGCAAGTCATTGATAAATATACGCGGTATTTTCCCAGCCATAGACTCCGGATCTTTAGCTTATAAACGACAACAAGCCGCGCTTCCTTTCGGAAAGCACGGCCTTTCACTTTACTCAGTCTGCGTTTAACACGCGGGGGAGCGGGCTCCCGGACAAATTAGTACAGACGAGTGCGGCGTGCGTTTTCGCGAGCCAGTTTCTTGGCGTGACGCTTAACAGCAGACGCTTTAGCGCGCTTACGTTCGGTCGTTGGTTTTTCATAAAACTCACGACGACGAACTTCAGCCAGAACGCCTGCTTTTTCACAGGAACGCTTGAAGCGACGCAGTGCTACGTCGAAAGGCTCGTTTTCACGTACTTTAATTACCGGCATGTAACTCTCACCTCGATAAATTCGATTTGTGCAGCTGGCTGCAGCGCCAGCTTATTTCAAAATGGTGCAGTATTTTACTCCAGCGGTAGCTGGCTTGTAAAGCACCATGAACAATTTCAAACCAACAAAGCGCTTAACGGCGCTGTGGTTGCCGGTTTTTTTCAGACCGCGGAGTATAGCCTATTCTTTGGCCGGTAAAAAATCTTTTTAATGAAATCCTGCGGCGTAGGCCAGAATTATTAGCTGTGGTACACTCCCGCGGCGAAATCAGAGGTGAGTGTGATGCGAGTTTTGGGTATTGAAACGTCTTGCGATGAAACCGGAATTGCAATTTATGACGATGAATCCGGTCTGCTGGCTAACCAGTTGTATAGCCAGGTCAGCTTACATGCCGATTACGGTGGTGTTGTGCCGGAGCTGGCATCGCGCGATCATGTCCGTAAAACGGTGCCTTTAATCCGTGCAGCACTGGCTGAGGCCGGATTAAGCGGTAAAGATATTGATGCTGTCGCCTATACCGCTGGCCCGGGACTGGTCGGTGCTTTGATGGTCGGAGCAACCATCGGGCGTTCCCTGGCACTTGCATGGCAGGTGCCGGCAATTCCTGTCCACCATATGGAAGGGCACTTACTGGCACCGATGCTGGAAGATAACCCACCGGAATTTCCGTTTGTGGCATTGCTGGTTTCCGGGGGACATACCCAGTTAATCAGTGTCACTGGTATCGGAGAGTACCAGCTGCTGGGGGAGTCAATTGATGACGCGGCCGGTGAGGCATTTGATAAGACTGCAAAATTACTGGGGCTGGATTACCCGGGCGGTCCTTTATTATCCCGAATGGCAGCTGAAGGCGAAGCCGGGCGTTTTACTTTCCCTCGACCGATGACCGATCGTCCGGGGCTGGATTTCAGTTTTTCCGGCCTGAAAACCTTTGCGGCTAATACTATCCGTAAACATGATGACGATGCACAGACCAGAGCAGATATCGCGCGGGCTTTTGAAGATGCGGTAGTGGATACGTTAATGATCAAATGTAAACGCGCGTTGCAGCAGACCGGATTCAGCAAACTGGTGATTGCCGGCGGCGTCAGCGCCAATAAGACGTTACGTGCGCGGATGGCAGAGATGATGCAGCAGCGGGGAGGCGAAGTGTTCTATGCGCGCCCGGCATTTTGTACGGACAACGGGGCAATGATTGCCTATGCAGGTATGGTGCGTTTTAAAGGCGGCTTTGACAGCGATTTAGGGATTACTGTACGTCCGCGCTGGCCGTTATCGGAATTACCTCCGCTGGCTCAGTGACAGTGTCAGACCAGCCGCAGAGAATGGCTGGTTTACTGCTGGTCTGAGGAGCGATGCCGGGAGCGACGTTTCCACAAGCGATGCTCCCGTCCGCGCCATAACCGCTGGATATTGTCATGATGTCGCAGCAGGATCAGACAGGAAAGCATTGAGACCGGAAACGTGAATTGCGGCTTGAACCACCACACATAAAACGGGGCTATCAGGGCACTGATAATTGCCCCCAGCGATGAATAACCACTGAGTAATACCGTCAATATCCATGTCCCCATCATCAGTCCTGTCAAGTCCCAGCCGATCGGTGCTATGGCGCCGAGAGCGGTTGCCACGCCTTTCCCGCCCTGAAAATTGAAAAACAACGGATAAATATGACCGAGGCAGGCAGCGATCGCCGTCAGGCCGAGATAAAAGGGCGAAACATGCAGTGTGTACGCCAGCCACACCGGTAACATCCCTTTAAATACATCAAACAGTAATACAGCAACGGCTGCCAGTTTTCCGCCGACGCGCAAAATATTGGTCGCCCCCGGATTACCGGAACCCCGGGTACGTGGATCCGGATAACCGCAGATTTTGCACAGCAATATTGCGCCGGAAACGGAGCCGCAAAGATACGCAAAAAGGATCATACCCGCCGCGATTACTGTCATAATACCGTCCATACCTGTCCGTTGTTTGGGTTGCTGACTGGATAATACGCATAAAGCAGCGGAAGTGGTATCTGATAACCGTAAAAACACAGAGAGTAGCATCATGGATATAGTCTTTATTGAACAACTGACAGTATTTACCACCATCGGCGCCTATGACTGGGAACAGACAATCCGGCAGAAATTGTTACTGGATATTGAGATGGCCTGGGATAACCGGCAGGCGGCAAAGAGTGACGATGTGGCAGATTGTCTGAGTTATGCAGATGTCTCTGATGCGGTATTACAGCACTTACAGGGACAGCGTTTTGCGCTGGTAGAACGGGTGGCAGAAGAAGTTGCTGAGTTACTGATCCGTCGTTTTGCTCTGGAAGGCGTCAGAATAAAGGTGAGTAAGCCGGGGGCAGTGGCTCAGGCGAGTCAGGTCGGTGTACGTATCGAACGTGGCGTTATTCCTAAATAACCAGTAACTGGTATTAAATAATTGCCATCAAAATGAAACCCGACCAGAGTATTAATTGTCTTTACGTCCGGGCGCTTGCTGACCGGGATTATCTGTTGTACGCAACAGACCGGCCACAGCCCCGCAGACGATATAACGACTGACGGATATCGTCCGTGTCCGGATGAGCAATTGTGGTGTTTTTATCGGGTGGATTTGGAGAGGGTATTTTGATGGCGGATATGCATCACCTGTTGATCGCGGCTATTCTGGGGATGGTTGAGGGGCTGACTGAGTTTTTACCAGTTTCTTCGACCGGTCATATGATTATTGTCGGCTACTTACTGGGATTCGAGGGTAAAACTGCGGATACTTTTGAAGTGGTTATTCAGTTGGGGTCTATTCTGGCGGTGGTGGTTATGTTCTGGCGCCGGTTATTTGGCCTGATAGGGATTCATTTCGGTAAAGTCCCCCACCAGGGCAGGGGAAACGGACACCTGACACTGATCCATATTCTGCTGGGGATGATCCCCGCGGTAGTGCTGGGATTGATATTACATGACCGGATAAAGTCCCTGTTTACACCGCTGAATGTGATGTATGCCTTAATCGCCGGTGGCATTCTGCTGTTACTGGCCGAGTACTTTAAACCAAAACAACCGAAGTCCGTTGGCCTGGATGATATCACTTACCGGCAGGCGTTTATGATTGGCTGTTTCCAGTGTCTGGCCTTATGGCCGGGGTTTTCACGCTCAGGAGCGACCATTTCCGGAGGGATGCTGATGGGGATCAGCCGCTTTGCGGCGTCCGAATTTTCGTTTCTGCTGGCGGTGCCGATGATGATGGGAGCAACAGCGCTGGATCTCTACAAGAGCCTGGGTTTCCTGACCCTGAGTGATATACCTATGTTTGCTACCGGGTTTATCGTCGCTTTTCTGGTGGCATTGGTGGCAATTAAAGTTTTCCTTGAACTGATAAAACGCATTTCGTTTGTGCCGTTTGCTATCTATCGCTTTATTCTTGCAGCAGTAGTCTATTTTATTTTTACCTGACAGCGCAGCCGTACGGGGACCGATTACCGTCCCCGTACGGCGTGTATGGCTGCGTTGCACCACTGAGCTGATATTTATGGACAGGAAGGGCGAATGGCCTGAATACGTCGCCGGGTCAGCTCATGACGAATATCGGGGCCTTTAAAACCCGCTCTGACGATGTCGGTGACGGGAACTGCGGCAGCCAGATTATATAACTCTCTGATAAACATCGCCTGTGGATATTGCTGCTCCGTCAGCCCTTTACGTCCGCGGGCATCTGCTTCGCTGGCAATCGTCAGTTGTTCAAGCCGCTCCGGTTTCCGCCATACATCAATCCGGTCAAACAGACGGATAATGTTCTCTGCCGGCTGACGCTGGACGGTATGAATCACATCATGAAACTCGGTGATGACTAATGCCAGATCGCGGAAGTGATTAGGCACTTTCAGACGCAGGCACAGGGCGGTTACTAGCGGTAAACCGGCAATGCCGTGGCCGGGATGAGACGGCAGCAGTGCTTCCGGCGTCAGTGCTTTACCGGCATCATGAAACAGGGCAGAAAAACGGATGGCCGGGTCTTCTGTCAGTCTGGCAGCCATAGCCAGTGTCATCAGACTATGGATACCGGTATCGATTTCCGGATGCCATTTGACCGGCGCAGGGACCCCGAACAGATTATCCAGCTCCGGAAATAATACTTTCAGAGCACCGCACTGGCGTAACACCCGGAAATACACTTCCGGTTGCCGGACAGTCAGGGCTTTTTCTGTTTCTTTCCAGACCCGCTCGGCGGTCAGATGTTGCAATTCTCCGCTGTCGGAGAGTTGTGTCATCAGCGCCATGGTCTCTTCTGCAATCGTAAATCCCAGGTCGGCAAAACGGGCGGCGAATCGGGCGACCCGCAATACCCGCAGCGGGTCATCAACAAAGGCAGGAGAAACATGGCGCAACAGACGCTGCTGCAGATCCCGCTGGCCGTGCCAGGGGTCAATGATTTCCCCGTGGCTGTCCTGAGCCATGGCGTTAATCGTCAGGTCGCGCCGCTGCAAATCTTCTTTCAGGGTGACATCCGGGGAGAAACAGGTCGTAAATCCCGTATAGCCGTGGCCGGCTTTTTTCTCGGTGCGGGCAAGGGCATACTCTTCATGACTGTCGGGATGTAAAAAAACCGGGAAATCCCGGCCAGCCTGCTGATAGCCTTCAGACAGCAGCGCCTGCGGCGTGGCACCGACCACCACCCAGTCCCGATCTTTGACCGGCAGATTAAGCATGGCATCGCGGACGGCACCACCGACCAGATATGTTTTCACTGTATCACTCCTGTGTTTCTCCGTCGTTCCCGCATACGGCTGAGATTAGCTGGCGGAAGCGGCTGTACAGAACAGTAAATTCCGGGACGTCCCGGCCAGCAGTCAGCGCATCCAGCGATCGTTACTTTTACGGCGTGGCATCATACGTGGCAGTAACAGACCGATTAATAGCCCCAGTCCCATTACACCACCGCCATACATAAACCATTGCATGATAATCGCACGTTGCTTGTCATCCAACTGAACATTAGCGGCATCGACTTTTTTCTGTGCCACAATCAGTGCATTCTTCAGGTTCTGATTTTCCTGTTTCAGTGTGTTAATTGCTCCGTCACTGCCCGCTACCTTTTTCTGCATATCGGCAGTACGCTGATTCCAGCTGGTATCAATATTCGCCAGCTTATCAGTGAGATCTTTTACCTGTTGTTGCAACTGCGGTACCTGAGTACGCAGACTGGGGGTTTCACTCAGCTGAGACAGGGGGATCCAGTTAGTACGGCCCTGGGAGTCGCGGATTTCAGCATACTTAGTGTCCGGGCTGGACTGCAGCAGTGTTACTTGTTCACCGGCATTCAGTTTACCGACCAGGCGATACTGGTCACCGGGACCACTGCGTACCCAGGTTGACAGTTCATCGGAAATGTAACGGGTAGTATCAGCATGAACCGCAGGGGCTATACTACTGAAAGCCAGGAAAAAAAGGCCAGTGCGTGTAAGTTTATTCATTAGACGTCGTTTTTGCATAGTATATGGGTAAATTTAATGCCACAGTCTGGAGAGGGGCTGTATAGAGATAAATGAGAACTTTCCTGTTCTCGGCGATGCTAAAGCCTAACAAATCAAAGACAGTGCGTCTTTACTGGATTACTCTGGAAGCGGAGTAATTTAACGGTTTATTGATAGTAATTGTGACATTCAGAGATTCTATGACCATCGAAACAGAACTAAAGTTCATTGCCAGTCCGCTGGCTGCCTCACAACTGGCAGACCGTCTTAATGGCTGGCCTCACCAGCACTCTGCGCCTCAGGCTTTGGCAAATATCTATTTTGAAACGCCTGATAATCAGTTACGCCGCTGGGATATGGGGTTACGGATCCGCGGTATCAATCAGCACTATGAAATGACGCTGAAAACCAGCGGCCAGACGATTGGCGGATTACATCAGCGTCCGGAATTTAATGTCAGCTTAGCTGACGACACTCTGGATATTCGCTTACTGCCGGAAAGTGTCTGGCCGGAAGGTATTGATGTTACGGAACTCCAACAGCGACTGCAGCCCTTGTTCCGCACGGATTTTGTCCGTGAGAAATGGCTGGTGAGTTGTGGTGACAGTGAAATTGAAGTGGCTTTTGACCAGGGCGCTGTCATTGCCGGAGAGTTGCAGACTCCGCTGTTTGAAGTGGAGCTGGAGCTGAAAAAAGGTACACGTCAGGCACTGATGGCATTTGCCTTTGAGTTAATTGCCGGCGGCGGACTGCGGCCCGGCAGTCTGAGTAAAGCGGCCAGGGGCTATCATCTGGCTCAGGGAAATCCGCCGAAAAATGTCCGTCCGTTCCCGCGGGTGCAGGCAGAGAAAAAACTGACCTGTGAACAGGGTCTGCAAACGATGTTGTCTGTATTGCTGAATGAATGGCAATACCATGAAGAGTTATGGCTGGAAGGTAACAAAGAGGCCGGCGTGCGGGTGCGGGAGATACTGTTAGGTATCCGGGAAGTGTTTACCCTGTTTGGCAGCATGATCCCCCGTAAAGCCACTGGCCGGTTACGTGAATTATTGCTGACCCTGGCGCAGTCAGCGGTTGACAGCCCTGCTGAAGAGCTCTGTTTCTCTGCTGCCTCGGCAGAAACCCAGTTAGCACTGACTCACTGGCTGACCGAACAACCGTGGAAAGCCGTACTGGAAGAGAAACACCGTAAAAAACTGCAGGGCTCTTTTAAACGTTTTTGTGACGTGATGCTGGGCCGGGTGGTGGCGGAACTAAAAGGCACCACGGCTGAAGTTAGTCAGCCTGCAGGGTATCAGGATAAAGCTCAGCGTATTCACCGGCAGATACTGGCGGTTTGCCTGTTATGCGGAGCCTATCCGCTGACAGCCGTCGATGAGTGGCTGGCGCCATGGTGGCAGGTATTACAGCAAATTCATCAGGAACGTTATCATGACCTGCCGTGGACGCTGCGTTCATTGCATCGCCAGGCAGCGTTCTGGCTTAACGGTAATGAACCGGGCAAAGTCAGCGAATAACATCAGACCATTTCATCAGATATCACAGGGAATATAGTATGTTGCCGTTACCTTTACTGATGCAGGAGCAATACAGGAAAGTGGCAGAAATGTCCGGTTTTCCATTGTTGCCTCCGGGCGAAGATGCGTGCGCCGTTCTGGCATTCAGTGATTTTGTAGCAGAAAGCCTGCTGCAGCATCCGGACTGGTGGCGGCGACTGCAACAATATCCGCCCGCACCTGATGAATGGCAACAGTATCGGTTATGGCTGGCTGAGTGGCTGGAAGGTGCCGACAGTGAGGCTGCAGTTATGCAGGCCTTACGTCATTTCCGACGTTATATGATGGTCAGAATCGCCTGGATGCAATCGCTGTCGGTGGCGACGACCCGGCAAAGCCTGTTACAGCTGAGTGAACTGGCGGAAGTATTAATTATTGCCGCACGTGACTGGGTTTACCGGCAATGCTGTCTCGAATGGGGAACCCCCTGCAGCCATGAAGGTGTCGAACAGCCATTATATATTCTGGGTATGGGGAAGCTGGGTGGCCGTGAACTGAACTTCTCTTCGGATATTGATTTAATCTTCGCCTGGCCTGCCGCGGGAACCACCCGCGGCGGAAGGCGGCAACTGGATAACACCCTGTTTTTTACCCGTATGGGACAGCGGCTGATTAAACTGCTGGATCAGCAAACGCCGGAAGGTTTTGTCTATCGGGTGGATATGCGCCTTCGGCCTTTTGGCGACAGCGGGCCGCTGGTGATGAGTTTTGCTGCACTGGAGGATTATTACCAGGAGCAGGGGCGTGACTGGGAACGTTACGCCATGGTAAAGGCTCGTATCCTGGGACAGTCGGATAATGAGGGATATCAGGAACTGCAGCAGATGCTGCGGCCTTTTGTCTACCGGCGTTATATTGATTTTAGTGTGATCCAGTCATTACGTACCATGAAAGGGATGATTGCCCGCGAAGTACGTCGTCGTGGCCTGACCGATAATATTAAACTCGGTGCCGGAGGGATCCGCGAATGTGAATTTATCGTTCAGGTATTTCAGCTAATCCGTGGCGGACGTGAGCGTTCACTTCAGCAACGTTCCTGGCTGGCAGCGCTTGATTCTGTCGCCAGTCTGGGCTTGCTGCCCGGCCAGCAAGTGACCCGGTTAAGCGATGCCTATCTCTGGATGCGGCGGCTGGAAAACCTGTTGCAAAGTATTAATGATCAGCAAACCCAGACCCTGCCTTCCGATACTCTGTACCGGCAACGGCTGTCATGGGCGATGGGTGAACAGGACTGGTCTGGCCTGTGTACTACCCTGGCTCAGCATATGGAAAATGTGCGTACTATTTTCGATGAATTAATCGGGGAGGATGTCCCGGGGGCCGCAGAACAGAGTGAACTGAGTGATTACAGTGAATTGTGGCTCGGGGATTATCATGCCGGGGAATTACAGCCCCTGACACCCGGACTTGATGATCAACAGCGGAAGCGGCTGCTGAAACAGTTGCATGATTTCCGGCAGGACGTCGCGCGCCGGACTATCGGGCCGCGTGGCCGGCAGGCTCTCGATCAGCTGATGCCCCGTTTGCTGGCTGAGCTCTGTGGCGGCCCGCAGGCCGATGAAACGCTGCACCGTTTGATTCCGCTACTGAGCGGAGTGCTTACCCGCAGCACTTATCTGGAACTGCTGACAGAGTATCCCGGTGCATTGTCGCATCTGATCCGGCTGTGTGCTGCTTCACCAATGGTCGCGGATCAGCTGGCTCGTTACCCGTTGTTGCTGGATGAGTTGCTGGATCCTGCCACCCTGTATCATCCGCCGGCTATCGATGCTTACCGTGATGAGTTACGCCAGTACCTGATGCGTATTCCGGCAGATGATGAAGAACAACAACTGGAAGCATTACGTCAGTTTAAGCAAACTCAGCAGTTACATATTGCTGCAGCTGATATAGCCAGAACGCTGCCGGTGATGAAAGTCAGTGATCATCTGACCTGGCTGGCGGAAGCTATTCTGGAAATGGTGGTCCGCCAGGCATGGAATATGATGGTTGCCCGTTACGGGCGGCCCTGCCATCTGAGTGATCCGCAGCAGTACGGTTTTGCAGTCGTGGGGTATGGCAAACTGGGTGGGCTGGAACTGGGGTACAGCTCAGATCTTGACCTGGTTTTTTTGCATGATTGCCCCGAAGATTCTTCGACTGACGGGCCACGTAGCATCGACAGTCGCCAGTTTTATCTGCGTCTGACACAGCGCATTATGCATCTGTTCAGCACCCGTACTGCCTCCGGTATTTTATATGAAGTGGATGCCAGACTTCGTCCGTCAGGTGCGGCTGGGATGCTGGTCAGTACTTTCAGTGCATTCCACCAGTATCAGCGTGAAGAGGCCTGGACCTGGGAACATCAGGCCCTGGTGCGGGCACGGATTGTCTTTGGTGAACCGGCCCTGGCGGAGCGTTTTAACGCTATCCGTCGTGATATTCTCTGTCTGCCAAGACAGGCACAAACACTGCAAAAAGAAGTCCGGGAAATGCGCGAAAAAATGCGTCAGCATCTGGGGAATAAACATAAGGGGCGCTGGGACATTAAGGCTGACAGTGGCGGTATCACTGATATTGAATTTATCGCCCAGTATCTGGTGCTCAGTCATGCATCCCGTCAGCCTGAACTGGCCCGCTGGCCGGATAATGTGCGGATCTTTGAGGCGATGGCCGCTGCCGGTATTATGCAGGAAGAAGAAGCGGCACAATTGACGGCCACCTATGTCACTTTACGGGATGCCTTGCACCAGCTGGCATTGCAATCTCTGCCTGCTGCGGTTGCTGCGGATTTATACTCAGTACAACGGCAGACAGTCAGCCAGAGCTGGCATCACTGGCTGGCACAGTCACCCGTATAAAGCAGCGCAACTTTTCCGTCTGTCTGTTGCCATAGTTAAGATTTATTTTCAGGGCAGGTAACCCGGCCCGCCGATTTGGTTTGCAGATAACAGCTACCTGCGGGTGTTTATGTTATTATCGGCAAAATTTTTTAGTCTGGTTTACACGCTCTGGAGTCTCTGGAATGAAAGTAACGCTGCCTGATTTTGGCCGTGCGGGTGTATTGGTGATTGGTGACGTTATGTTAGATCGTTACTGGTATGGACCGACACAACGAATATCTCCTGAAGCCCCGGTACCTGTGGTTAAAGTAGAAACGATAGAAGAGCGGCCTGGCGGTGCGGCCAACGTCGCAATGAACATTGCCGCGCTCGGAACGGCTTCACAAATTATCGGGTTAACCGGTGCCGATGACGCTGCAGCCACCCTGTCCCGCACCCTGGAAAAAGTGCATGTCGGGTGTAATTTTGTCCCGGTAAGCACGCATCCGACGATCACTAAATTACGTATTCTGTCGCGTAATCAGCAGTTAATTCGTCTCGATTTTGAAGAAGGGTTTGAAAATATTGACCCTGAGCCGATTAATCAGCGGATGCGGGAAACCGTCGGTAAAGTCGGAGCAGTGGTGCTTTCCGATTATGCCAAAGGTGCCTTATCTGATGTACAGACGCTGATCCGTCTTGCCCGCGATGCCGGGGTTCCTGTATTGATTGACCCGAAAGGCACTGATTTTGAGCGCTATCGCGGCGCCACACTGCTGACACCTAATCTGTCCGAATTCGAAGCTGTGGCCGGTAAATGCCGTAATGTCGATGATATCATTGAGCGGGGGATGGCGCTGGTGGCGGATTATGAATTATCCGCTTTACTGGTCACCCGTTCAGAACATGGTATGACCTTATTACAACCAGGGAAAGATCCTGTGCATTTACCGACCCTGGCACAGGAAGTTTATGATGTTACCGGAGCCGGAGATACGGTGATAGGGGTGCTGGCAGCATCGCTGGCAGCCGGTTGCTCTCTGGAAGATGCCTGTTTCCTGGCGAATGCCGGTGCCGGCGTGGTCGTCGGAAAACTGGGTACTTCGACAGTCAGTCCTGTTGAGCTGGAAAATGCAATTCATGCCCGTCCGGACAGCGGCTTTGGTGTGATGAATGAGCAGCAACTGAAGTCTGTGGTCGAACAGGCCCGTGCCCGTGGTGAAAAAGTCGTCATGACGAACGGCGTATTCGACATTCTGCATGCCGGTCATGTTTCTTATCTGGCAAATGCCCGTAACCTCGGCGACCGGCTGATTGTTGCGGTGAACAGTGATGCTTCGACCCGCCGTCTGAAAGGAAGCAGTCGTCCGGTGAATCCGCTGATTAACCGCATGACGGTTCTGGGGGCACTGGAAGCTGTAGACTGGGTGGTTTCCTTTGAAGAAGATACTCCGCAGCGTCTGATCGGCGAAATTTTACCGGATTTGCTGGTCAAAGGCGGTGACTATAAGCCGGAAGATGTTGCCGGGGGAAAAGAGGTTGTGGCGAACGGCGGAGAGGTGCGTATTCTTAATTTTGAAGACGGTATCTCGACAACCAATATCATCAGGACCATTACCAGCCGTCAGTCCTGATCGTTCAGCAACAAGATACGGGGACCACAGGTCCCCGTATCTCTGTACTAGGCGTCAGTCTCTGACGGTTTTTGTTCTGTGGCCGGTACCGAAGCTGCTGCTTCCAGGGCATTCAGCCGGAGCTCCAGCGCTGCCAGTTTTTCACGGGTGCGCAGCAATACCTGAGTCTGCACATCAAACTCTTCGCGGTTAACCAAATCCATACGGCCAAGCTGGGCCTGTAGTACCTGACGGATTTTCTTCTCGACGTCACCGCCTAAATTGCGGATCCCTTGTGGCATCGCATCCTGTACCTGGCGGGCGAGTTGTTCAATTTTCTTAGCATCAATCATGACAGATTCCTGTGGTGGTCGCCCTGAAGCGAATGAGGCGCCGCCGCTGGCCGCCTCCTGAATAAGACAAGTGTAATCCCTCAGCCGTCAACGGGAAACCTATAAATTAAACCGCAGTAATGGTTAATAACTTTTAGCCGTCCGGTGATTGCCGTTTTTTACAATAGGGGATATAGTGAATTTGCTTATTCTCAGGGCGGGGCGAAACTCCCCACCGGCGGTAAATCAGTTTTCACTGAAAGCCCGCGAGCGCTTCAGCCTGTGGCTGAAGGTCAGCAGATCCGGTGTAATTCCGGGGCCGACGGTTATAGTCCGGATGGGAGAGGGTAACGATATCTGACGGACCTGACCGGTTCTTACCGTTATTTTTTGTCTTGCTGACATTCCTCCTAAGCTGCCCTGGTTCTGGTAACATTTATAACTAAAGGGTTTTTACCATGAATCAGACACTTCTTTCTGAATTTGGCACGCCTGAACAGCGTGTGGAACGTGCATTTTCCGCACTGCGTGAACGACGCGGGGTGATGGTGCTGGACGATGAAGATCGTGAAAACGAAGCAGATATGATCTTCGCCGCCGAAACCATGACCGTGGAGCAGATGGCGCTGACCATCCGTCATGGCAGTGGCATTGTATGTCTGTGCATGACCGAACAGCGTCGTCGTCAGCTTGATCTGCCGATGATGGTAGAAAACAATACCAGTGCTTATGGTACCGGCTTTACAGTAACCATTGAAGCGGTTCAGGGCGTAACGACCGGTGTATCGGCCAGGGATCGTATCACAACTATAGGTGCTGCCATTGCGGACGATGCACAGCCTTCCGATTTGAATCGTCCCGGCCATGTCTTCCCGTTGCGTGCCCGTGAAGGCGGTGTACTGACCCGTGGCGGACACACAGAAGCAACTATTGATCTGGTGCGTCTGGCCGGTTTTAAACCGATGGGTGTACTTTGTGAACTGACCAATGATGACGGTACGATGGCGCGGGCACCGGAAGCGATCGCTTTTGCGAAACAGCATGATATGCCGGTAGTGACTATCGAAGATCTGATTGCATGGCGGCAGCAACACGATAATCGTCAGGCAGTCTGAGACCCTGTACTGCAGTAGCATACCATCAAAAAAGCTGACCGGAGTGTCAGCTTTTTTATTATAACCAATTGATTGTTCTTCGTATTATTTCATTCAAATTCTCTGAATATGATCATCATTATCCCCCGCGTGTGTTCCTGATAAAAAAGCGTATGTTGGTATGTATTAGAAAGCTGATTTGCGGAGTTTATTTATGACAGGTTCACGTATGCCGGCTGTATTCCTCGGCCATGGCAGCCCGATGAATGTGCTGGAAGATAATCGTTATACTCAATGCTGGCAGGCGCTGGGGGAAGCATTACCACGACCGACCGCCATTGTTGCCATTTCTGCTCACTGGTATACCCGTGGAACGGCGGTAACTGCAATGGCGGAGCCACGGACGATCCATGACTTCGGTGGATTCCCTCAGGCATTATTTGATACCCGTTACCCGGCGCCGGGTTCACCGGCCCTTGCGGCACAGGTTGCCGAATTATTAGCGCCGGTGCCGGTAACGCTGGATCAGGAATGGGGACTGGACCACGGGTCATGGGGAGTACTGATAAAAATGTATCCGGACGCATCCATTCCGGTTGTGCAGCTCAGTATTGACGGGACTCAGCCAGCCGAATATCACTTTGCTCTCGGTCAGAAACTGGCCGCCCTGCGTGAACAGGGCGTCATGATTGTGGCCAGCGGTAATGTGGTGCATAACCTGCGTAAAGTACGCTGGGAAGGCGGATCCGGGGCTTATCCCTGGGCTGAATCATTTAATAATTTTGTGCGGGAAAATCTGCACTGGCAGGGCGACAGGGCACAGCATCCGTTAGTTAACTTTATGCAACATGAGGGCGCGGTGTTGTCTAATCCTTCCCCTGAACACTATCTGCCCTTGTTGTATGTGCTGGGGGCGGTATTACCGGGCGATAAAATTTCAATACCGGTCGATGGTATTGAAATGGGGTCACTGAGTATGTTGTCGGTGCTGGCTGACTCATGAATGATAAAATCAGGGGCAGCAAACGCGCCCCTGATAGCTGTTTCAGCCGGTAAAACAGTGCGGATAGAAGCGTGACAGGTCCTGGGTAATCAGTTGCTTATCTTCACGCAGTCCTATACCGGCAGGCTGGTCATCGATTAGCCAGCTGCCAATCACCGTATGATTACCGTCAAACTCGGGTAACGGATGATATTGCTGGATAATGGTGCCTTCTTCACCGTAAGGCCCGTCGGCACTGGCTATCTCACGGCCCTGATCGATAATCCGGATATTCGAGCCTTCGCGGGAAAATAGCGGTTTAATAACATATTTCTCCGGCAACGGCGGGTTATCTTCGGAAAACCATGCCGGCAACAGATTAGGGTGGCCGGGAAACATTTCCCAGAGTAATGGCAGGATGGCTTTATTTGAGATAATGCTTTTCCATGCCGGTTCCAGCCAGCGAACCCCGGCATCGGCCAGTTTCATTGAGAAAGATTCCCTGAACATAAATTCCCAGGGGTAGAGTTTGAACAGATTACTGATCACCTGATCCTGAAGATCAGTAAACTGCCCTTTTTCACCGAGGCCGATATCATCAATATACAGAAATTCGTTTGGCAGCCCGGCCTCACTGGCACAGTCCTGTAAATACTGAACTGTGGCCCGATCTTCGCTGCTGTGCTGGCAGCAACTCAGATGCAGGCTATTGAAGCCAGAATGTTGCTGTAGCTGACGGAATCGGTCGATCAGTTTTTCCTGAAGACTGTTAAACTGATCACAGCCTGCCGGTAGCTGCCCGGCAGCCATTTGATCCTCCAGCCAGATCCACTGAAAAAAAGCCGCTTCATATAAGGAAGTGGGAGTGTCTGCGTTATTTTCCAGTAACTTAGCATCACCGCTGCCGCCCCAGGCGAGATCCAGTCGTGAGTAAAGTGACGGTTGCCGGTTGTGCCAGGACTCGCGGACAAAATCACGGACATGTTTCGGGATCCGGAACTTATCCAGTAACTGTTCACTGGCGATGACGCGCTCTGCGGCCTGTAAGCACATCTGGTGCAATTCAGCGGTGACGTCTTCCAGATATTCGACCTGTGGCAGGGTAAAGCGGTAATAGGCATCTTCACTCCAGTAAGGTTCTCCGTACAGGGTGTGAAAATTAAAACCATACTCTTCGGCTTTACTGCGCCAGTCCGGACGTTCAGTTATGGGCAGGCGTTGCATAATACAGTTTATCCTCCGAAAGAACGGGTACTGCGCGTTGTGGCAGGGCTGCGGCTGGCCGGGCTGGCAGCATTACGCTGCATTGTATTCTGGCGGGCAACCGACTCACCAAAACCACCACGGGTAATGGTCGATGTGGTGGCCGGTTTGGGGGCCATCGCACTTTTTGGCACTGTCGCGGTACGGCCGCCGGTGGCAGGCCCATAAGATTTTCCTGAGGCATCAACAAATTGGCCGTTGGCCGGGCTGGCGGCATTACGCGGTGTAAACAGTGGCTGAGACATACCGCCGCCCATCATCCGTCCCATCATATAACCTGCCATCAGTGGCATCCAGAAACTGCCACTTTGCTGAGGCTCTGCTGCGGTTGATGCCTGTGCCGGTGCCTTCTGGCACTGATTTTCGCCGAACTCCGCCACGCAGTCTTCACGGCTGGCATACTTTGGTGCTGTGCGGGCTGCTTCTTTCACCGCATTATTATAAGCCGAATCACACTGTGCCTGCTGGCCGGGGTTTGCTTTACTGCAT
Source organism: Tatumella sp. JGM94 (assembly GCF_018257595.1). Classification (NCBI taxonomy): domain Bacteria; kingdom Pseudomonadati; phylum Pseudomonadota; class Gammaproteobacteria; order Enterobacterales; family Erwiniaceae; genus Tatumella; species Tatumella sp. JGM94. The sequence goes on from NZ_JAERJN010000016.1 coordinate 54,499, forward strand.
TGATCGGCATTCATATACATAGAGACATTTTCATCTTTTTGTTCGCAGCCGCTAAGCATAAAAACTGCCGAAATAGCGACTGCGACCGGCGTCAGATGACGCGCCTGCCAGCTTTTACGGAATGCTGCATGGCGGATATTTTTTGTCCGTTTCATTTTATTTTTCCATAGCCCAAAGGTCAGGCCTAAGGATAGGGGAAGGGCGGTTAAAAATGAAGCTGGGAGGCTGATGCTGAGGGGATCTTTACGTTGTTATACGTTTGCCGGGGCGAGGATCCCCGGCAAATACAGACTACTGACGGAAAGGGTTACCACTGTGACGCGGGGTGGCTGGTTTCCTTTCTGCTGCCGGTGTTGCTGTTACCGGAGCGTTATTGCCATCGGCTTCCGCAACCTGCTGCGGATTTTCCGGAGCAACAATATCCGGAGAGGTTGGTACTTCCGGGCCGAGCTGAGCGTTTAAGGCGCCGAGATCCTGCTCATTCAGGGTACCTAATGCATATTTAATATTCAGCTGATTAATCAGGTAGCTATAACGTGCATCTGCCAATTGCTGGCGTGCATTGTACAGGGTGGTGGTTGCATCCAGTACATCAACGATAGTCCTGGTGCCGACCTGGTAGCCGGCTTCCATGGCATCGAGGGAACTTTTCGCCGAAACCACTGCCTGTTTATAAGCATTGATGCTGCTGATTGATGCATTCACGTTGTTAAACGATGACCGGACAGTCTGAACCGCAGAACGGTGTGCGCTTTCCAGTTTCTCGCTGGCGCTGACAAAGCTGAATTCCGCTTGTTTGACCTGAGAGGTCACAGAGCCACCGCTATATAACGGAATAGACAAGCTCAGACCAATCTGGTTAGACCCGGAAATGGAATCCTGGTTAGAACTGGTAGTATGAGCACGGCTGCCGCCATATTTGCTGTTGGATAAGCCGGTCGATGCCGTCAGACCAAGGGTTGGCATATGTCCGGTTTCAGCATATTTAATTTGTTCGCGAGCTAAATCCTGCGACAGACGGGCAGACAACAATGACAGGTTATGATTGTCGGCTTGTTTCAGCAGTGAATTAACGTTTTCCGGTTTTTCGGTTCTGAAGCGTTCCGTATTGACGGAAGCCAGTGCATTGTAATCATTACCTGTCACCTGACGTAATTTCTCGACCATATTATCAAGATTATTACGAGCTGTGACTTCACTTGCCAGCACCGTATCGTATTGCGCCCGGGCGTTTTGTACGTCAGTAATCGCTACCAGACCGACATTAAAACGCTGGGTGGTCTGATCTAATTCACGATAGATAGACTGTTTCTGTGCTTCAGTATAAGACAGGGTATCAATCGCATTCAGTACATTAAAATAGGCAGTTGCAGTATTCAGAATCAGTTCCTGTTGCGCTACCTGATAGGTAACATCCTGAATACCTGCTGTTTTTTCCTGTAATGTCAGGGCGCGCCATTTAGACATATCAAAGATTGTCTGGGTAAGCTGTAACGATGCGCTGGTGGTATTTGAATGAATACCGCTGTTATCCCGGTAACCGCTATTGAAAGCGTAATCTCCGCCCAGACCTAACTGAGGTAACAGCGGGCTGCGTGATTCATTGATTTTTTCAAACGCGGCATCACGATCGGCGGCAGCACTGCGCAGGTCCGGATTCGAAGTACGGGCCTGTTGATACACCTGGAGCAAATCTTCGGCCTGGCTAAGTTGTGAAAAGCCGGCAAAACTCAGGCTAATGATAACTGGGAGCAATTTTTTCATTTGCATTCCTTGTATTGCAGCGAAATTGCATAAATGGTGCTGTCGGGAGCCAAAAAATAATCAGCGATTCTATCAGAGTACGATGGCATGTTAAGTTGGCTGAACGTGCCATCTGCGTCAGAACACGCGAAATAATAGCCGAAATTCTCCACCATCTGATGTCACAATTGCAGTATATAACTTTACGTCAGCTTGTCATTATACCTTGTCAGGAGTGAAGCGATGCCGGGTCAAAAATCATCACCTGTTATTTTCGGGCGCAGCGATGTAGAAATTATTACAAGGGAAAGTGTCTATAAAGGTTTTTTTTCATTAATTAAGTACCGGTTTCGCCATCGTTTGTTCAGCGGTGAAATGAGCCGCGTGGTAGAACGGGAAGTGCTGGAACGCGGCAATGCGGTAGTATTAATGCTCTATGATGTTTCACGTGACCAGCTGGTTATGATCGAGCAGATACGTATCCCTGCCTATGAGAACTCTGCAACGCCATGGCTGCTGGAAATGGTGGCGGGTATGATCAAGCCGGGAGAGTCAGATGAAGAGGTTGCACGGCGCGAAGCCCGGGAAGAAACAGGATTAGCCGTAGGCCGGATCGAACCTGTGTTAAATTATCTGTCGAGTCCCGGGGGAACCAGCGAACGTATTGCGGTGATGGTCGGGGAAGTGGATGCCAGCCAGGCAAAAGGATGTCACGGGCTGGAGGAAGAGAATGAGGATATTCTTGTCCGGGTGGTCAGCCGGGAGCAGGCTTACCGCTGGGTTGAAGAGGGGATTATTGATAATGCAGCTTCAGTGATTGCTGTGCAATGGCTTGAACTGCACCACAAACGACTTAAAGACCAATGGAAAACCACATGAAACAACGTTATACCCCCGATTTTCCGCAAATGATGCGTCTTAATGAGACTAACTATGCTCAGTTGCGGCGTCTGTTACCCCGCAATGATCGACAGGGCGAGACTATCACCTACCAGATTAAGGGGGCCAGATATCGTCTGACAATAGAAGAATCAACACGTTATACCACTGTCGTTAATATCAGTCAGATAGCACCTGCAGTAAGTTACTGGAGTCTGCCTGCGATGTCTGTCAGACTTTATCATGATGCGATGGTTGCGGAAGTGTGTTCGACGCAACAGATCTATCGTTTTAAAGCACGCTATGATTATCCGAATAAAAAATTACATCAGCGTGACGAAAAGCATCAGATAAACCAGTTTCTTGCCGAATGGCTGCGTTATTGCCTTATTTATGGCGCAATGGCCGAAGCCGTATATTAAAGAATAATGGTGTGCTCACTAAGGATTTGCCTTGGATAGTGTGTTAATACCCGGGATTGCCGATACCGCGCGGATTAAAGTACTGCAAATAACCGATACGCATTTGTTTAAGGGAAAAGATGAATCACTGCTTGGTGTGAACACCTGGTCGGGTTATCAGGCAGTACTGGATGCGGTGATTGCAGGACAGGAGCAATATGATCTGATTATTGCTACCGGCGATTTGTCGCAGGATCACTCCGCAGAAGCCTATCAGCACTTTGCCGAAGGTATTCTGCGTCTACCGGCCCCCTGTGTCTGGCTGCCGGGAAACCATGATTTCCAGCCGGCAATGTATGAGACTCTGGCAAAGGCCGGTATCAGTCAGTCCAAACGGGTACTGCTTGGGGAACGCTGGCAGATATTGTTACTCGACAGCCAGGTTTATGGTGTCCCCCACGGTATGCTCAGTGAGTTTCAGCTGGAGTGGCTGGAAAATGCGCTGGCAACCGCTGCTGAACGGGATACGGTTATCTTGTTACATCATCATCCTGTGCCTTCTGGCTGTGCCTGGCTCGACCAACACAACTTACGTAATTCTCATCAGCTGGACAGTATTCTGCAAAAGTACCCGCGGGCAGCGACCTTGCTGTGTGGTCATATTCATCAGGAAATGGATGAATTATGGCAGGGGCGCAGAGTACTGGCGACGCCTTCCACCTGTGTTCAGTTTAAACCGCACTGCTCAGGGTTTACGATTGATGCACTCGCGCCCGGCTGGCGCTGGCTGACGTTAATGCCGGACGGCACTCTTGAGACAGCGGTGTGCCGGCTGGATACCACGGAGTTTCTTCCTGATCTGGAATCTGAAGGGTATTAATTAATGTCCACTCTGCTCTATTTGCACGGTTTTAACAGTTCTCCGCACTCGGCAAAAGCCACGCAGTTGCTACAGTGGATGCAGCGGCATTACCCACATATAACGATGATTATCCCGCAGTTACCTGACTGTCCGGACCAGGCCGCAGCAATGCTGGAAACGCTGGTGACAGATTATGCCGGCCAGCCGTTGGGAATTGTTGGTTCTTCACTCGGGGGCTATTACGCCACCTGGCTGTCACAACGCTTTACGCTGCCGGCCGTTGTGATAAATCCTGCGACCCGGCCTTTTGAACTACTGGAAGACTTTCTGGGTGAAAACCGGAACCCGTACACCGGTCAGCATTATGTGTTAGAGTCTCGCCATATCTATGATCTGAAGGCTATGTATATTGATCCCCTGATATCACCGGACCTGATCTGGTTGTTATTACAGACCGGAGATGAGGTTCTTGACTATCGTCAGGCCCTGCAATACTACGCCGCCTGCCGGCAAACCGTCGAAGCGGGCGGGGATCATGCCTTCACCGGATTTAACCGATACTTTCAACAGCTGATTGATTTCCTGGCTATCGCCGGCGACTAGTCTCACTGCTGTCTGAGCAAATTCAAGAACAAACGAAAAGAGAACGATGACTCAATCAAGTTATAACGCGGATGCTATTGAGGTACTGACCGGGCTTGAGCCTGTCCGTCGGCGGCCCGGCATGTATACGGATACCACGCGTCCTAACCATCTTGGGCAGGAAGTAATCGATAACAGTATCGATGAAGCACTGGCCGGACATGCCAAACGTGTTGAAGTAATTTTGCATGCCGATCAGTCACTGGAAGTGATTGATGATGGACGGGGAATGCCGGTCGATATTCACCCTGAAGAAGGGGTTCCGGCTATCGAACTGATTTTCTGTCGTCTGCATGCGGGAGGAAAGTTTTCCAACAAAAACTACCAGTTCTCCGGCGGATTGCACGGGGTGGGGATTTCGGTAGTGAACGCCCTGTCAACGCGGGTGGATGTTGCCGTTCGCCGTGGTGGTGAAGTCTATGAAATGGCTTTTGAGAACGGTGAAAAAGTAGAAGATTTACGGGTTACCGGTACCGTGGGCCGGCGTAATAGTGGTACCCGGGTGCGTTTCTGGCCCGATGCCTCATTTTTCGACAGCCCGCGCTTTTCTGTATCACGTCTGGCACATCTGCTGAAAGCAAAAGCTGTCCTCTGTCCCGGCGTGGAAATTATTTTCCGTGATAAAAGTAACAACACTGAACAGCGCTGGTGCTACCAGGACGGACTGACCGACTATCTGAAAGAAGCGGTCGACGGACTGGTAACTTTACCGGAACAGCCATTCGTCGGCAGCTTCTCCGGAGAGACCGAAGCGGCAGACTGGGCACTGTTGTGGCTGCCGGAAGGGGGAGAGTTACTGACTGAAAGTTATGTCAACCTGATCCCGACCATGCAGGGCGGGACTCATGTTAATGGTCTGCGTCAGGGCCTGCTGGATGCGATGCGCACCTTCTGTGAATACCGCAATATTCTGCCCCGCGGCGTCAAATTGTCTGCAGAAGATATCTGGGATCGTTGTGCCTATGTATTATCGGTAAAAATGCAGGATCCTCAGTTTGCCGGACAGACCAAAGAACGTCTCTCCTCGCGACAGACAGCGGCTTTTGTCTCGGCCGTGGTAAAAGATGCTTTTAGTCTGTGGCTGAACCAGAATGTTCAGCTGGCTGAACAGCTGGCTGAAATGGCCATCGCCAGTGCTCAGCGGCGCATGCGAGCCGCAAAAAAAGTAGTACGTAAAAAAATTACCAGTGGTCCGGCACTGCCAGGAAAACTGGCCGATTGTACCGCTCAGGATCTGAACCGGACCGAATTATTCCTGGTGGAAGGTGACTCTGCGGGTGGCTCGGCTAAACAGGCCCGTGACCGTGAGTATCAGGCAATTATGCCGCTGAAAGGGAAGATACTGAATACCTGGGAAGTCTCTTCTGATGAAGTGCTTGCCTCTCAGGAAGTACATGATATTTCGGTTGCTATTGGTATCGATCCGGACAGTGAAGATCTTAGCCTGTTGCGCTACGGTAAAATCTGTATCCTGGCCGATGCAGACTCCGACGGACTGCATATCGCGACCCTGCTATGTGCACTGTTTGTCCGCCATTTCCGTGCACTGGTGAAAGGGGGACATGTGTATGTCGCGATGCCGCCTCTTTACCGTGTCGATCTCGGAAAAGAAGTCTATTACGCTCTGGATGAAGATGAAAAAGCCGGGGTTTTAGAACAACTGAAACGTAAACGCGGCAAAGTTAATGTGCAGCGCTTTAAAGGGCTGGGTGAGATGAACCCGATGCAGTTAAGGGAAACCACTCTCGATCCCAATACCCGCCGTCTGGTACAACTGACAGTCGATGACGACGATGTTGACGAAACCCTGAAAGTGATGGATATGCTGCTGGCAAAAAAACGCGCTGAAGATCGTCGTAACTGGCTGCAGGAACGCGGCGATAAAGTGGATATCGAGGTCTGATTATTTTCCGGCAGACAGCCTGCCGGATATTTGTTGCACCCGGTCAGCCGGCTCAGCGGCACCGACTGGCCGGTGATAACAGTTACAAAGAAGTTAACTTCCTTTTGGAACGTTCAGGATCGGGTGCCAGGGTAATAAATACCACCGACAGCATGATCAGTAACGACCCTGTCCATTCAGCTATCCCGAAAGAGACTCCTAACAGTAATACCGACAGCAAGGCACTGCTGAGAGGTTCCGCGCAACTCAGTACGCTGGCGTTCTGGCTACCGGTCAGAAAGGCACCTTTAAGAAATAAACTAAAAGTTAATGCGGTGCCGATCAGTACCAGGAAACCCATTGCCGACCAGCCGGCAGTATCCAGCTGGTGTAAATTCAGACCCGGCAGATAAAAGGGCATTAACGAACATCCGGCAATTAACATACTTATCCCGACCACCGGCAGGGTACCAAACTGGCGGATCAGTCCCGAGGAGTAGGAGGAGTTAAAAGCCGCGGCACAGGCAGAAATCAGCCCCCATACCAGCCCTGTGACCGAAAGTTGCAATGACGTCAGGTGCCCGTGGGTTGCCATCAGCAGAGTGCCGGCCAGTGATGTCAGTACTGCGAGACAAATAACGGCTCCGGGTAAACGTTTTCTGGCTATCATGTTGTATAGCACCAGCACAACCGGTGCCAGAAATTGCAAAACTGTCGCAGTTGCGGCGTTAGTTTTCTCGATAGTCATCAGAAAAGACAGCTGTACCATCAGGGTTCCGAACAGGCTGAAAATAATAAGTTTCAACAGGGCCTGGCGTTGCCGGAACATTGCTAAAGGGTGATTCCCTTGCAGAACACCCAGTATACTGAGCAATAACCCTGCGGCAATCAGGCGGATCATGGTTATGCCACCGGCACTGAACAGATAATTTTCGAATAAGTATTGGGCAGCAACACCTGAGCTTCCCCAGAGGGTTGCCGCGAGTAATACCAGATAAATTCCCTGACGAGATGTATTCATTAGTCCCCTAAAGAGTGTTAAGAATGGAACGGCGGATTCTGATGCATAAGACTCAGTGAAAAGCAGAAGTGTATAGAAGATAGAATAAAATTTGCTTCTTTTTTGTCGCTGTTTTTTTACAAATTATTATAGTGACCATGATAAACAGGTATTTTGTGCGGCCTTGCTGGTATCAGGCTGCTGGCAGGTGGCACACTGGCGGTGATTACCTGATACGCTCAGGCGTTGCCGGAAAAGAATAATGAAAGTCACACTTGAAGATATGCGCATCTGGATAGCGGTAGTGGATAGCGGGTCGATTACCGCGGCGGCAGATCAACTGACGATGACCGTATCTTCGGTCAGTCGTTCACTCAGCCGGCTGGAAAATAAGCTGGATACCACACTGATGCAACGCACCACGCGGCGGATGGCCCTGACCCCGGAGGGCAGCCTGTTTTTACAACGAGCCAGGAAAATCCTGGCCGCAATGGCCTCAGCAGAAGAGGAGCTGGCTGTACGCCGGGAAACGCCCTCAGGCCGGCTGCGTATCAATACGGCACCTTCGTTTATGCAGCATATTATCGTCCCCTTACTCGGAGAATTCCTCGGGCGCTATCCGCAGATTGAGCCGGAACTGACGACCGATGATTTGCCGATTGATCTGCTGGAACAACAGACAGATATTGCGATCCGCATGGGAACCCTGCCCGACTCCGGGATCCATGCCCGGATTCTGGGCTACAGTCCGTTACGTTTGTTTGCCAGCCCCGGCTATCTGCAGCGTTACGGAACGCCTGAACACAGTGAGCAGCTTTCCGTCCATCGTACGCTGGGTTTCACTCAGCCTCTGGTACATAACCACTGGCCGCTGTTTAATGCCCGCCAGGAATTTATGCAGATAACCCCGACGCTGCGGGCATCGAGTGGTGAGACAATCTTACAACTGGCGATAGCCGGCCAGGGGATTGCCCGGTTATCTGACTTTGCATCGGCAGCAGCGGTGAACGAAGGCAAACTGGTACCGATTCTCGGGCAGGAAATTCAGAGTATGTTATTGCCGGTACATGCGGTGTATTACCGCAACACGGCACTGGCGGTTCGTATTCGCTGTTTCCTCGATTATCTGCAACAGGCCGTGACAGAACACGGCCTGTTACTGGCACCGGGATATCCCGGTAAGCATTAACCGAATATTTGCTGCAGGTGCTGTTGGTAATTTTCAATATACAGCGGCACCTGAGGATCTTTAATTACATCATTACAGATAAAGGTTGGCAGGCCACTCATCCCCAGAAACTGGAATGCTTTATGGGTATGAAGATAGACACCGTCCACGCCACTGCCCTCAAAGAACTGCTGTGGATCGGTAAAGGCCTGTAACGGCGCATTCCAGGTCAGTGACAGCATATATTTTTTCCCCTGCAGTAATCCGCCGGAACCATATTTCTTTTCACTGTCTGCACGGGTACGGCCGTCACTGGCATATAAGCGGCCATGACCATAGGTGAACACTTCATCGATATATTTTTTCACGGTCCAGGGCTCTCCCATCCACCAGCCGGGCATTTGCAGGATCACCACATCATTGCGGACAAATTTCTCGATCTCGGCCTCAATATCGTACGGCTGATCGACACGGGTAACCGATACCTCGTGGCCCAGACGACGTAGTTCCGCGGCGCCCTGCTCACTGAGCGTGTGGTTCAGGCGTCCGGCGGAATGACCAAATGTGGTGCCTCCGTCAATAATCAGGATGTTACTCATCGTTTTTTCCTCTTAACTGGTCTCTGTATATTGTTAACTGCCGGCAGATAAAAAAAAATGGTTGGCTGAGCATAATACTTTTGCAGAGACTGCAATAATCGGTGGATGCCGTCACAGATCCGCAGGTCAGTAACCCCCTGAAGATCTGCCGGGAAAAAATACAAAAAGTAATGCCTGATCCTGTGGCCGGTATTCAGAGATGAGTACGACTGATGTTTTAACCCTCATTCGCGGCACAAGGCTTGGTAGCCGCGTAACGCCCCTGTGACTAACTACGGCGAATAAGGTACTATCCCCGCCAGATAACCGCCACCGACGAGTGTCTGGCTGGCCGCGAAGTGAGGATTGATTAACAATGAGTGACATGACCCGGGACGGTGCAGAACGTCTTGCATTGCACAAATTTACCGAAAATGCCTATCTGAACTACTCCATGTACGTGATCATGGACAGGGCATTACCCTATATCGGGGACGGCTTAAAACCGGTTCAGCGGCGTATTATTTATGCAATGTCTGAGCTGGGATTAAATGCCAGCGCAAAATTTAAGAAATCGGCCCGTACGGTCGGTGATGTTCTGGGTAAATATCATCCGCACGGTGACAGTGCCTGCTATGAAGCGATGGTATTAATGGCGCAGCCTTTCTCTTACCGTTATCCGCTGGTGGATGGCCAGGGAAACTGGGGTGCGCCGGATGATCCGAAATCCTTTGCTGCCATGCGTTATACGGAATCCCGCTTATCAAAATATGCCGAGCTGTTACTTGGTGAGCTGGGACAGGGCACTGTCGATTATGTCGCTAACTTTGACGGGACGCTGCAGGAGCCGAAAATGCTGCCTGCCCGCTTACCGAATATTCTGTTAAACGGTACGACCGGAATTGCCGTCGGGATGGCAACGGATATTCCGCCACACAATTTACGTGAAGTTGCCGATGCTGCCATAACACTGATTGATAAGCCAGCAACCACCCTGGATCAATTGCTGGATATTGTTCAGGGCCCGGATTTCCCGACAGACGCGGAAATTATTACCCCGCGCAGTGAGATTCGAAAAATCTATGCCAGCGGGCGTGGCAGTGTGCGGCAGCGTGCCGTATGGAAAAAAGAAGACGGTGAACTGATTATCACTGCGCTGCCTCATCAGGTATCCGGTGCGCGGGTGATGGAACAGATCGCCGCCCAGATGCGTAATAAAAAACTGCCTATGGTAGAGGATCTGCGTGATGAGTCTGATCACGAAAATCCGACCCGGCTAGTGATTGTGCCGCGTTCCAACCGGGTTGACGCTGAACCGCTGATGAATCACCTGTTTGCCACCACGGATCTGGAAAAAAGTTATCGTATTAACCTGAATATGATCGGCCTGGATAACCGTCCTGCGGTAAAAAATTTGCTGGAAATCCTCAGTGAATGGCTGGTCTATCGTCGTGATACGGTACGTAAACGTTTAAACTTCCGGCTGGATAAGGTGCTGAACCGTCTGCATATTCTTGAAGGGCTGCTGACTGCTTTCCTGAATATAGATGAAGTGATTGAAATTATTCGCAGCGAAGACCAGCCAAAAGCATTGCTGATGTCACGTTTTTCTATCAGCGATACTCAGGCTGAAGCGATCCTTGAACTGAAATTGCGTCATCTTGCCAGACTGGAAGAGATGAAAATCCGCACCGAGCAGGATGCGCTGGCCAAAGAACGTGATGAGCTACAGGCATTACTGGCTTCCGGACGGAAAATGGATACTCTGCTGAAGAAAGAATTGCAGGCGGACAGTAAAACCTATGGTGATGATCGCCGTTCACCGTTACGTGAACGTAGCGAAGCAAAAGCGATCAGCGAAACAGATTTGGTACCTTCTGAACCTGTGACCGTGGTGTTATCACAAATGGGTTGGGTACGCAGTGCCAAAGGGCATGATATTGATCCTGCCGGACTCAGTTATAAGGCCGGTGACAGCTACCTTGCATCCGCCAAAGGCAAAAGCAATCTGCCGGTGTCGTTTCTGGACTCCGCCGGCCGCAGTTATACCTTAGATCCGAACAGTCTGCCTTCGGCCCGTGGCCAGGGGGAACCCCTGACCGGGAAACTGACCCCGCCGCCGGGAGCAGTCGTCGAACATGTACTGATGGAAGCGGACGATCAACGGTTACTGATGGCCTCTGACGCCGGATACGGTTTTATCTGTACCTTTAACGATTTACAGTCGCGTAATCGTGCCGGTAAGGCTATGCTTTCGTTACCGAAAAATGCCAGAGTCATGACGCCACTGGCGGTTAATAACGATGAAGATCGGTTGATGGTGATTACGGCTGCCGGACGAATGCTGATGTTCCCGGTGAAAGACCTGCCTCAGTTATCGAAAGGTAAGGGTAACAAGATTATCTCCATTCCGGCCGCTGAAGCCGCTGCCGGCACCGATAAAGTCGTCTGGCTGTTATTACTGCCGCCACTGAGTGTGGTGACATTACATGTCGGTAAGCGAAAACTCACACTGCGTGAAGATGATTTACAAAAATTCAGAACCGAGCGCGGACGGCGCGGTACTTTGTTACCACGCGGGTTGCAGCGCATTGATCGTGTTGATATTGAAACACCTGCTGCGGATAACAATACCGCAGCAGCGACGGACTGAGAACGCTGCCGGCAGGTAACGCGGCGGCTAAAAAAACCGTTATACTTGCTGGCTGTTTATTGTTGTTCTGATGATCACTGCGGTGTGATAGCACCGGCAGTGAATGTTCTGTCTGCTTTTTAGCGAAAGAAGTAAAGCAGGCTGCTATTAAGAGGTTGTTATGCTGTTAATTTTGCGCGCTCTTATCGTTATTATCTATTCGGTTATTGTCTGTGTGTTTGGCTGTTTATGGTGTTGTTTCTCACCAAGGAACCCGCGCCATGTCGCGACTTTCGCGCATGCCTTTGGCCGCCTGAATAAAGTATTTGGTATCCGTGTTGAGCTGCGTAAACCCGAAGGTGCGGAAAACTTCGGTAATGCCATTTATATCGCAAACCATCAGAACAATTACGATATGGTAACGGCAGCAAATATGGTGCAGCCACCGACGGTCACTGTAGGGAAAAAAAGCCTGGCCTGGGTCCCGTTCTTCGGACAGTTATACTGGCTGACCGGGAATTTGCTGATCGACCGCGATAACCGGACCAAGGCCCATGATACGATCAACGATGTGGTGTCTCAGTTTAAAAAGAAACGGATCTCGTTCTGGATGTTTCCTGAAGGTACCCGCAGCCGCGGACGCGGGCTGCTTCCGTTTAAAACCGGTGCATTTCATGCTGCGCTGGCGGCCGGTGTTCCGGTGATCCCAATTGTGATCTCTGATACCCATAATAAGATAAAACTCAATCGCTGGCGCAACGGGCTGGTGATTGTTGAAATGTTACCTCCGGTAGATATCAAACAGTTTGAAGGTCAGTCGGCGCGTAAGCTGGCGACCCACTGCCGTGAACTGATGTCTGCGCGCCTTGATGAACTGAATAAAGAAGTGGCCCGCCGCACGCAGGAAAAATAACAGTATCGCCGCAGTCGGTATGGTCTGGCGGATAACGTTGATGGTTTGTCGTGAACTAACACCGGTGGTGTTATCAGTATAAGGTCAGGAGTATATGTCTTTTAACAGACGTCAGTTTCTTCAGTTATCTGCCGGTGCAGCGCTCGGCAGCACGGTACTGCCACGTGCAGCTCTGGCGGCTGATGCCGGTGAAAATGCACTGCCGGTACCACCGCTGCTGGAGTCACGTCGTGGCCAGCCACTGTTTCTGACTATGCAAGCCAGTCACTGGGCGTTTAACGGAACAACCAAAGCCCCCGTATGGGGGTTTAATGGTATTTACCTGGGCCCTACCGTGCGGGTACATAACGGTGATGATGTTAAGCTGATTTACAGTAACCGTCTGCCGGAACCGGTATCAATGACCGTCAGTGGCTTGCAGGTACAGGGTGCATTAAATGGTGGCGCACCGCGGCAGATTTCACCGAATGTTGACTGGGCGCCTGTCCTGCCGGTGCGTCAGCCCGCTGCGACCTGCTGGTATCATGCAGATACCCCCCGCCATATGGCACCTCATGTCTATAACGGTCTGGCCGGAATGTGGCTGATTGAAGACGATAACAGCAAGTCACTGGCACTGCCTAAGCACTATGGTGTTGATGACTTTCCGCTGATTATTCAGGATAAGCGACTGGATAACTTCGGCTCCCCGGTGTATGACAGCGGGGCTGAGCAGGGATTTTACGGCGATATTCTGCTGACCAACGGTATCCGCAGTCCGTACGTGAATGTGTCCCGTGGCTGGGTGCGGTTACGGTTGCTAAACGCTTCCAATGCCCGTCGTTACCAGCTACAACTCAGCGATGATCGTCCATTCACCGTGATTGCCGGTGATCAGGGTTTTTTACCCGCGCCTGTGACCGTCCGCCAGTTGTCTCTGGCCCCCGGCGAGCGCCGTGAAGTACTGGTCGACTTATCCCAGGGAAATGATGTTTCTATCACCGCCGGTACCCCTGCGACCTTTATGGAACGTATTAAGGGTATTTTCCAGCCATCCTCCGTACTCACCTCGACTCTGGTGCTGACCCTGCGTCCTACCGGCTTATTACCGCTGGTCACCGATGGTTTGCCGACCGTTCTGGCAGCGATGTCACAAGCAGGTAATGTGACTGCCAGCCGTCAGATAACCTTAGAAAACTCTCCGGCGGGGATCAATGGCGTCGCCCGGGATACCCTGCGAATTGATACGGTGGTGCGCCAGGGCAGTACTGAACGCTGGACGGTACAGGCCGACAAGCCACAGGCATTTCATATTCAGGGGGCCATGTTTCTGATACGCAGTGTGAATGGTGCACTGCCAATGGCCGAAGATCGGGGCTGGAAGGATACCGTCTGGGTGGATGGCAGCGTCGAGTTACTGGTGACGTTCCCCTGCAGCTCGTCGGAACATTTTCCGTTTGTTTACTACAGCCAGAATCTTGAGCTGGCGGATGGTGGTTGCGCAGGTCAGCTGATGGTACAGCAGGCGATAAATTAGCGGTACTTTGCCTCTGTTTATCGGGAAGATGAAATTGTCTCAGGGATAATGCTGTACCTCCGGGGGCATCGACGGGCGTTTTTACAGATAGTCAGTCGCTGTCCGCACTGTATAAACATTCGGGCTCAGTGAGCGGGGGGACAGAGAAAATGATCAGCCCTGAAAAAAGTAATATGCTGATACACCGCCTATGGAAGGACATAGCCCTGATTAACGGATGGAGTAGCGATGACAACTGTTCAGTTAGCCCCTTCACAACCGGAAGCGCGACCGCAGGTCACCGTATGCCAGGCGGATGAATATCAGGAACTGGCCGATATTTTTATTGAAATGAATTGCTGGCATTACCCGGGTGTTGTGATAAATAAAGAAGAAATGACAGGTTATTTGCAACACCGGGTGTTGGCTCCTGGCTCCGGCACCGCAGTATATAAAGTGACGTTACAGAGGAACGTTGTTGCTTTTGCCTGTGTCTCTGTCATGTATCCGGCCCCGCGTTTTAGCGGACAAATGTTTATTAAGGAATTATTTGTTTCGGCGGCATACCGGCGGCAGGGGATCGGCAAACTGCTGATGCAGTTTATTGCCCGGCAAGCCTGCGAGCAAGAGTGCTACCGACTGGACTGGTTATCTTCGGCAACGGATAAAAAAGTGCAGGCTTTTTATCAGGCTGCTGGCGGGCAGGTCATCGAAGGGATGAATTATCATCGTCTCTTTGGTGATGATTTGTCTGTACTGGCGCAGGGACGGTAGTGGGCACGGCAGGCCGTTCCCTGGCCTGCGTTTATCAGACTTTATTAAAATTATCAGGATCCGGGCCGAGACGCTGGCCGGCATCAAGCGCTGCCAGAGCCGTTAACTCTTCTTTTTCCAGTCTGAAATCAAATACCGCAAAGTTTTCTGCGATACGTGTATCAGTGACAGATTTTGGTATCACTACCAGGCCGTTATCAATATGCCAGCGGATAACGATTTGTGCGGGAGTCTTTGCATATTTTTCTGCCAGCGCGCGGATCTGCGGCTGGTCGAAAACCCCTTTTCCGCCTTGTGCCAGCGGGCTCCAGGACTCAGTCTGAATATGGTGCAACCCGTTCCAGGCATGCAGCGGGCGTTGCTGAAACAGCGGATGCAGTTCAATCTGGTTAATAACAGGGGTTACGCCTGTCTCACGGATAATGGCCTGCAGATGTTGCTGCTGAAAATTACATACCCCGATACTTTTGATCAGTCCCTGCTGCTGTAATTCAATTAGCTGCTGCCAGGCGGCAATATAGTGATTATTTTGCGGGCAGGGCCAGTGAAGAAGATACAGGTCAATATAATCAAGCTGTAGTTTTTGCAGGCTGGTTTGCAGGGCTTCCGCGGCATGGAGTTGGTCTGTATTCCAGAGTTTGGTGGTAATAAACAGTTCTTCACGGGGAATATCAGAGTCCTGAATGGCCTGGCCGACCCCTGCTTCATTTTGATAAATAGCGGCAGTATCAATAGAGCGATAGCCGGTTTTCAGTGCATAGCTCACGGCCTGGCGGGTTTGATCGACCGTTGCCTGCCATACACCCAGTCCCAGTTGTGGCATCAGCCGGCCATCGTGTAATTTGATGAAAGGTTGTCCGGACATATTAGTTTCCTCCGTAGCAAAAAATTCGTCAGGTTATGCTAAATAAGGGTAAGTGTAGTACTGATCTTGGTGGCGGGCACCGGGAAAGGATAGCCGCCGTCTGGCCGGAGTGAGGGAGGGCACATCAGGCCGAAAACGGCCTGATGTGCAGGGGTCAGGCTGAGGTGTGGCGCTTTTTTTTCCACAGGAAAATCAGGCTGCCGCATAAACCACCGGCCAGCAGCAGCAATGGCAGCAGCATTAATACTGCCATCATCTGATCTTCATGCTGTTTAATAAAAGGAACATGGCTGATGCCATATCCCAGCGCGACCAGCAACAAAACCCACAGCAGGCCACTTAACCAGTTAAACAGCTGAAAGCGGAGGTGGCCTAATCCGGAAATCCCGGCCATCGTTGGCAGAATAGTGCGTATAAATGCCAGAAACCTGCCGGCCAGCAGAGCGACCAGCCCATGACGGTTAAACATCTGCCAGGCCCGCTGATGGTATTTTTCCGGAAGGTGTTTCAGCCACCCCTGAACCAGCCGGGTGTTCCCCAGCCAGCGCCCTTGTAAATAGCCAGCCCAGAATCCGAGGCTGGCGGCACAGGTCAGTATCAGCAGGGCAGGGATAAAACTCATAACGCCTTTGGCAATCATTGCCCCGGCCAGCAGTAGCAGGCTGTCGCCGGGTAAAAATGCCGCCGGTAATAATCCATTTTCCAGAAATAGCATGCAGAACATAACCGCGTAGACAACCCAGATCACCTGTGGATCCGCCAGTACAGCGAAATTCTGGTGCCATAACGCCCGGATTATCTCATGTAGAACACTCATTTATTATCCTGTTACCTGACTGTGGTCAGGCCGTAATGCAATACAGTCCCGGAAGACAGCATAACCCTATCAGTATTATTCCGGATGGCGTGCCAGCCGGTCAAAGCCATCAGTTAAATCACCGATTAAATCATCCACATTTTCCAGACCTATATGCAGACGTACCAGCGTACCGGGTAACAGGGGTTCTCCCTGCGGACGGATTGCGGCAATTTCCTGTGGCTGATTCGCCAGAATCAGCGATTCATAACCGCCCCAGGAGTACGCCATACTGAAATGCCGGAAGTTATCCAGGAAATCAGCCAGAGCTTCACGCGACAGCTGGCGACGCAAAATAAATGAAAACAGGCCGCTGCTGCCGGAAAAATCACGTTTCCAGAAATGGTGGCCCGGTGACTGGGGCAATGCCGGATGATTAACCCGCCAGACCTCTTCGCGTCCTGCCAGCCATTCGGCAACTTTAATACTGCTTTCTTCATGCTGGCGGAGCCTCACTGCCAGAGTCCGTAAGCCGCGCGATGTCATATAGGCAGTATCGGCATCCACCATTTGCCCCATCAGATATGAGTTTTCCCGCAGAGTATCCCAGCAACGGGCATTAGCGACCGCGGTCCCCACCATCGCATCTGAGTGGCCTATCAGGTATTTCGTGCCCGCCTGAATAGAAATATCAATACCGAAATCGAGCGCATTGAAAAGCACTCCGGCAGCCCAGGTATTATCCATCATAATAATGGCATCGGGCGCCTGCTGCCGGATAGCGGCGACTATTGCCGGGATATCCTGAACTTCCATGGTGATCGATGCCGGGGATTCCAGAAATACGATACGGGTATCCGGACGGACCCATTGGGTTATTTCACTGCCACAAGTGTGGGGGAAAAAAGTTGTTGATACATTGAGCTTGCGCAGTATGACATTGCAAAAATCGCGGGTAGGTTCATAAACTGAACCGCTCATCAGCACGTGATCACCGCTTTCGACAAACGCCAGAATGGCATTGGTTACCGCCGCGGCCCCGCAAGGGTATAACGCACAACCGGCACCATTTTCCAGTTCGGTCATAGCATCCTGTAACGAAAAGTGGGTCAGGGTACCACGCCGTCCATAAAACAGCTCTCCGCGGGTGCGTCCTGCGGTCGCCCGTTTTTTTTCGGCAACCGTATCAAAGACCAGTGAAGAAGCACGCTGAATGACACTATTTACTGCGCCCGCCGTATAACGTTTTTTTCTGCCAGCACTGATCAGACTGGTTTCCAGTTTTTTATCTGTTTTTTTATCTGTCATTGGTTCCTGCTCTGCCAAAAGAGTCCTGCATGACAAGTTAACATGAAATATCATTCAGGCCAGAGTATGAACTGAAAAACCCTTCACAGAATGACAAATTGACTAATAATAAATGACAGTACTCTGGCGGGATGATCTTCCCTCAGACGGGCAGTATCTCTCTGCTGTCAATGGAATATTTTGTAAATACTAATGATAACTACTATCAATAAAGCTGTGGTTTGGTATCATCGCGGGATTGCAAGATATTACTCGTTAAGATGGGGTGGCGTACGTGGTAACTAATGATTTTATGCAAACGGATCTGTCCGTTTTAGGCATGTACCAGCATGCTGATATCGTAGTAAAAATTGTCATGATTGGCTTATTGCTGGCTTCCGTGGTTACCTGGGCCATTTTTTTCGGCAAGTTTACTGAACTCAGCTCAGCAAGACGCCGGCTTAAAGCAGAGCAAAAAGCCCTGAAAGACGTCAGCACCTTACAGCAGGCAGTAACTGTATCTGAAAAATTTACTGCCAGCAGCCATTGTCGCCACCTGATTGCCGAAGCGCTGGATGAACGCCAACTCTCGGCGGGTGCAGAAGACAGAGACGGCATTAAAGATCGGACCGGTTTTCGTCTGGAACGAAAAGTTGCAGCCATCGGACGTTATGCCTCACGGGGTAACGGTTTTCTGGCAACGATTGGTTCTGTCGCCCCGTTTATCGGTCTGTTCGGTACCGTCTGGGGCATTATGAACAGTTTTATCGGTATTGCGAAAACACAAACGACTAACCTGGCGGTGGTTGCACCGGGGATTGCTGAAGCCCTGCTGGCAACAGCCATCGGGCTGGTTGCTGCGATCCCTGCGGTTGTGATTTATAACGTATTCGCACGGATGATTGCCGGCTATAAAGCATCATTAGGTGATACAGCTGCTCAGGTACTGCTGCTGCAAAGCCGTGATCTGGATCTGGCCAGGCAAAATGGTTCACAGGATCTGCCGCACACATCTGCCCATAAACTGCGGGTGAGTTAATTGTTATGGCTATGCGTCTGAACGATGATTTAGAAAGCGATGGTGAAATGAGTGAAATTAACGTGACGCCATTTATTGACGTTATGTTAGTACTGCTGATCATTTTTATGGTGGCCGCGCCTTTGGCGACCGTCGATGTAAAAGTGAACCTGCCGGCATCAACCAGTGCACCGCAGCCTCGTCCCGATAAACCGGTTTACCTGAGCATTAAAGCTGACAAACAGTTATACGTTGGTAATGATGAGGTGACTAAAGAGCAACTGATTTCGGCTATTGACGGACTGACAGGCAGTAATAAAGAAACCACTATCTTTTTCCAGGCCGATAAAGATGTGGATTATGCCACTCTGATGAGTGTCATGGATGAACTGCGCGCTGCCGGGTACCTGAAAATCGGCCTGATGGGGCTGGAGAGTACCACACACTGATCACTGATATATTCAGCGCACATAAGGGTGTATCCATCAGGATATGCCCTTTTTTTTGCACTTTCAGCAGAAGACTTTACTGCCGCAGCACACTTTTTGTTTTTATTTTGTTACTTATTTGTATTCTTATGTAAAGTATAAAGATGACTGCTATCACATCTTTCCTCTGATATTCGGGGTAAACCGGTGTGACCGATTAAAATAATAAAGGCAGGCAACAGCAATGAATCTATCTGTAACCCCTTCTCCGGCAGTAAAAAAACACGCGGCTAAAACTATTTTCCGGGTAACCAGCGGTAACTTCCTGGAAATGTATGACTTTATGGTATTTGGCTATTACGCGACGGCTATCGCCAAAACCTTTTTCCCCGGTTCTGACCCTTATTCTTCGCTGATGCTGACACTGATGACCTTCGGCGCCGGTTTCTTAATGCGCCCGCTGGGCGCGATTATTCTCGGGGCTTACATTGATCATCACGGGCGTCGTAAAGGGCTGTTACTGACGCTGATATTGATGGCTATGGGCACACTGACTATCGCTCTGACGCCCGGATACCAGACCCTGGGGGCCGCGGCTCCCCTGATTATTCTGGCCGGGCGTTTATTGCAGGGCTTTTCCGCCGGGGTGGAACTGGGCGGTGTTTCGGTCTATTTATCAGAAATTGCACCGCCAGGCCGTAAGGGATTTTATGTCAGCTGGCAATCGGCGAGTCAGCAGTTATCAGTGATTTTTGCAGCATTACTGGGACTGATGCTCAATCAATGGCTGGATAAGGGACAGGTGACGGACTGGGGGTGGCGTATACCGTTTGTGGTCGGATGCCTGATTGTGCCCTTCCTTTTTTATATTCGCCGTATGCTTGAAGAAACGGAGAGTTTTAAACAGCGTAAACATCGTCCGGGGATGATCGATATTATGCGTTCGGTGGCCAGTAACTGGGCCCTGGTTGTGGCGGGTATGCTGATGGTTGTCACCACTACCGTGATGTTTTATATGATCACCGCATTTACCCCGACCTTTGGTAAAACCGCCTTGATGATGACGGACCCTCAGAGTTTTGTGGTTACCTTGCTGATCGGTATTTCTAATCTGTTCTGGTTACCGGTCATGGGAACGGTATCGGATCGTGTCGGACGTCGTCCGTTACTGATTATCTTTACACTACTGACGATGCTAACTGCCTGGCCGGTACTGAAATGGATGGTTGCAGCCCCTTCATTCTGCCATTTACTGACAGCTGAGCTGTGGCTGTCATTTTTATATGCCAGCTATAACGGGTCGATGGTGGTGTACCTGGCTGAGGTTATGCCTGCAGAGGTCCGTGCCGCCGGTTTTTCTCTGGCATACAGCCTGGCAACGGCGTTATTCGGTGGCTTTACCCCGGCGGTCTCCAGTTATCTTATTCATATCAGCGGGGATAAATCGATGCCGGGTGCCTGGCTGACGTTTGCCGGGTGTTGCGGATTAGCCGGCACCTTATGTATTGGTTATCTGCTCCGTCGTTATCAGCAGAAAAAAAATACCGGAGTACTGCGCCATCTGTAGAGCCGGGCCATTCATGGATGAGTGGCTATTTCTCACTGATACAGGGTTGCAGGCGTTACGGCGGCCGGTCAGCTGCCTGTTCTTATCCTGATGGATATTTATCATATAAGATTGATTAAAGTTTGTTAGGGCAGGATTATCTGTCGTAATATATGTGCCGACAGAAATTTATCTGGCAGTTTTCAATGTGCAACATTCGTTATCGCACGCCATAAGTGTATTTCCACCATCACAATATTACCTGACAGTGCCTGAGCAGGTTAATCAATAAATTACGCTACTTATATCCGCGTGATGGCCGGTATGCCGTAAATGAAAATGACAGCATCTTTTTGTCCCTGTTATTTTCACCTTCACTTATTCATCCAAGGCAACGGGAGTCACTATGCTGGATGTATCCTGGAATAAATGGCTGCTGTTAACTTCTCTGATTATTGCCCTGATCTCTTCGTTTACTGCCCTGGATGCGGCGGGGCGAGTGACCAGTTCCCGCGGATGGAAACCTAAATTATGGCTGGCGGTAGCCGGTATTGCGATGGGGGTTGGTGTCTGGTCAATGCACTTTACCGGGGTGCTGGCGATGATTTTTCCCATGTCTATGCACTACAGACCCGGCTACATCGTGGTGTCACTCTTTATTGTGATTGCCGCTTCTATTGCCGGACTATCCCGGGTTATTGGTCGCCGTCAGCCGGGATGGCTGGATATCATCCGCGGGGCTGTCTGGCTGGGGAGCGGTATCGCGGGAATGCATTATATCGGCATGTATAGCCTGCTAGTACAACCGGGAATTGAATGGCATTACGGGCTGGTCATGGTATCGGTGCTGGTGGCCTATATTGCGTCTGGTGTGGCACTGTGGCTGGCATTTCGCCTGCAAAATATCGAAAATGGCCTGTTGATCCGCCGGTTGCAGGCTGCACTGGTCATGGGTACGGCAATTACCGTGGTGCACTGTATTGGCATGCAGGCGGCCAGTTTCCCGCAGGGAAGCTACGTTACTGGCGGGGGGATTAAGCAGACCGCTCTGGCCGTGTGGGTATTCCTGTCTGCACTCATTGTGCCGGGAAGCAGTTTGTTGCTCTGCATGATTGACTCGCAAATCAAAACTACCCGGCTGGCGAGAAAACTGTGTGTTGCTAACCAGGAGTTGCAGAAACTGGCGATGCATGATCCCCTGACCTTATTACCTAACCGGGCTTTTCTTGAAGAGCAACTGGAGCTGTGTATTGCGAAAACCTCTGCCGGAGGGGCGGAATTTTCACTGATGTTCCTTGATCTGGATGGTTTTAAAATGGTGAATGATGCTTACGGGCATCATACGGGGGACCGCTTGTTAAAGGCGGTCGCCGGACGCCTGAAAAATATTATCGGGCCAGAGCATGTACTGGCGCGGGTGGGGGGAGATGAGTTTATTTTACTGGCCCCGGCAACGACGACCCGTGATGACGGGAATATTGCTGCCCTGATGGTCAGGGCAATCGGCCAGCCGTTTCTGATATGTGAATATGAACTGATGGTTTCTCTCAGTATTGGTATTGCCCGGTATCCGCAACATGGAACACAAGGCCGGGAGATGATCTTTAACGCAGATGTTGCGATGTACCATACCAAAAATAATGGCCGTAATGGCTACAGTATCTACCGGGCAAATATGACGCCGCCCGGCAAAACCCGTCTGGAACTGAAAAACGAGCTATGGCGGGCGCTGCATCATAATGAGCTGCGCCTGTTCTACCAGCCAAAAAACGATGCCCGTCATGGTCATACTGTCGGTTATGAAGCGCTGATACGCTGGCAGCATCCGGCCCGCGGGTTACTTCCTCCGGAGAAATTTCTGCCGGTCGCCGAAACCAGCGGGCTGATTATCCCGCTGGGAGAGTGGGTGATCAATGAAGCCTGTCGCCAGCTCGGGTGCTGGCATGCTCAGGGGAAAACGGCACTCTCTGTGTCGGTGAATCTCTCAGCTTTACAATTTGAACAGCAAACGCTGCTGTCGGTGGTGCTGAATGCGCTGGCAGTCAATAATATTCCTGCGGATAAACTGCTCCTGGAAATTAGTGAGACCACAGCGATGCGCTCGCCCGCAGAAACTATTCGTATCCTGGCAGCACTGAAAGAGCACGGGATTAAGGTGTCGATTGATGACTTTGGTAGCGGCTACTCAAGTCTGTTATACCTGCAAAGTATGCCGGCCAGTGAACTTAAAATTGACCGCACTTTTGTCCGGGAAATGAATAAGCCTGCGGCTGATACCCGGTTACTGGCGATGATGATTGAATTAGCCAAAAGTATGAACCTGAATATTGTGGCAGAAGGTGTGGAAACCGAACAGCAGCAGCAGTTAACCCGGCTGGGATGTGATACTCTGCAGGGGTTCTATTTCAGTCGTCCTGTTCCATCTGAACAGCTGACATTCGCTGATATTCCGCTGCATTGTAATGCATCAGCGATGTCGCCAGCCTGCCCGGAAACGGGTTCACAAAAAGTCAGTGCCTGACCTGTTTTCTCTGGCGGCAGACCTGTTATACAGGTACACGTCAGACCGATTATCCCCGGGGTAATGTGAGTAAATTTCAGCAAATTGCACAGCAATTACAGCAGCAAATTAATGCAGGGATCTGGCAGTCGGGTGATAAACTGCCGTCATTAAGGCATCAGGCGGAACAGCAACAAGTCAGCCTGATGACAGTGATGAATGCTTATGCGTTGCTGGAAAGTCAGGGCTGGATTATCTCCCGTCCGCAGTCCGGTTACTATGTGGCTCCGCAGGTGTCTGACGGGGCAGCGGCGGTGGTCCAGAGTGAACAGACTGAGACAAACCGTTTTGTGTTTGATGTATTACAGGCCAGCAGGGATCCGCAGGTCGTTCCTTTTGGTTCCGCTTTTCCTGACCCTGACCTGTTCCCCTTACAGCAACTGATGCGTTCACTGACCAGTGTCTCCCGGCGTTTATCGGCAGGGGATGCCGTCGATAATCTGCCTCCGGGTAATGTCGATTTGCGGAAAGTACTGGCGAGACGTTATACCCGCCAGGGCATTATTGTCTCCCCTGATGATATTGTGATCACTAATGGCGCGATGGATGCGCTGAATCTCAGCCTGCAGGCGGTGACCGAACCCGGTGACTGGGTGATTATTGAAAGCCCGGCTTTTTATGGTGCATTACAGGCAATAGAGAGACTCAGACTAAAGGCGCTGGCAATTCCGGCGCTGCCCGGTGAAGGTATTGATTTACAAAAACTTCAGCAGGCATTAAAACGCTGGCCGATAAAAGCCTGCTGGCTGATGACAAACTGTCAGAATCCGCTGGGGTACACTCTGACTGCAGAGCGCAAACAGCAACTGGTCAGGTTACTGGAACAAAACCAGGTAGCCCTGATTGAAGATGATGTGTACACCAATTTATGGCAGGGAGAGCAGGCTCCTCTGCCGGCACTGGCGTGGGATCGGCAGGGGACGGTACTGCATTGTGGATCTTTTTCCAAAGATCTGGCCGCCGGATTCCGTATCGGCTGGGTAGTCAGTCGTGGTCATGGGATCCGCATTCAGCAGTTACAGCTGATGAGCACTTTATCTGTCAGTACACCGATACAGCTGGCATTAGCCGATTTTCTGCAAAGCCAGCATTATGATCTTCACCTCAAACGCTTACGCCGGCAGCTTGCTCAGCGTAAAAAGCTGGCCGTTGAGGCTTTGAAACGGGCTTTACCGGCACAGGCGAAGATATATGCTGATAATGGCGGTTATTTTTTATGGGTAGAATTACCGCCGGCAACCGACTGTACTCTGCTGTATCACCAGGCGATGGCTGAACATATCAGTATTGCGCCGGGGGAACTGTTTTCCGCCACACAGCAATATCGTCATTGCTTTCGCTTTAATGCAGCCTGGCCCTGGGATAACCGGGCTGAACTGGCAGTGGAGGTGCTGGGGCGTTTGATTGCGCGGCTATGTCAGTGAGTGTTTCAGATCGTTGCCGCACGGCGCTGACCCCAGGTCAGATGATAAATATCGTAAAAATCGACTTCGCCTTTTTTCTCCTGTAACCGGGCAATGCCTTGTTTTATCCGCTGAGGAATATCCGGATCGTTGCTGATTGCCCTGAGACATTGTTCGGAAACAGCGCGGACATAGTACCATTCGCCGTTATAGCACACTCGCAGGTCAAGGGTATCAATATCTTCAAACCGGTATTTCGGATTAATGTCCATCAGCATCAGCAGGCTCATACCCAGTACGAATGCGGTAGCAAACCAGAACGCCGGCCAGCCCAGCATCTCTGTCGAAAAGATCAGCGCAGTGCACAAGGCATAACAGAGGTACATCACTAACCACAGCCACGGATGTTTACGCAAAAAAGTAAAGCTGAAACGTGGCCGGTTGTCCCGTTGTTCGGTCCGGTTAAGACGGTCGATTTCCTGCTGCAGTATCTGTTTAATCTTGTCCATACGCCCTCCGCGAGTTTGCTGTCACTTAATCACATAACTGACCAGTCAGAAAGAAACAGATGCCCCAGGGTAAACTATAACAGTTAACATTAGCTGATGTTAGTTAACCAATAACGAGGTGAGACGTAGCGGGGCTGACACAAAGGAGAATAAATTATCATGCAGTAAAGGCCGGAGATCAGCACACAGCTTCCGGTGATTATTCGCGCTGTGAAGCGGAACAGAAAGGCAGAGGAACAGCCCCTGCCTTATGGATAATCAGGCGTTTTTATTATGGATTTCGTTGTTCATATGACCTAAGTCTTTATCCAGCAGGAAGGCGCCGTTAGAGCTGTTTTCCAGCATGCCCAGTTTATCCAGTACCGTTTTGAAGATTTTTTCTTCTTCATGCTGCTCGGCAACATACCATTGCAGGAAATGGAAAGTAGAGTAGTCATGAGTGGTCATAGCGGCATGGGCCAGCTCATTAATTTTACTGGTAATTAATTGTTCATGCTGGTAAGTCTGTGAAAAAACATCGGCCAGTGATTCAAAAGTGACCGGCGGTGCTTCAATATTACCCAGAACCGGCAATGCGCCGGTATCGCTCAGGTAGTCGAACAGACGCTGCATATGATCCATTTCTTCACGGGAATGAGTTTTGAGGAATGAGGCAGCACCCTCAAATCCTTTGTCTGCACACCATGCGCTCATTTGCAGGTATAAGTTTGCTGAGTAGAACTCAAGATTCAGTTGGTCGTTCAGGCGGGCAATCATATCAGGCGTTAACATAGCAGAGACCTTTTAAACAGAGAGTAAGATTTGTAAGATTATAGTGAACAATTATGCATCACTTTTTGGGTTTTGTGAAGCTGTGGTCTGTTATTTTTTCCTTATTAATCATTAAGTTAATAATGTGAATTATTTAGTATCTGTAATGCTACTGTTTCTCATTGCTATCTGTTTTCAGCGGAAGAATGTCCCGGGTGGGTCTTTTTTCCCCGGACAGGGTAACAAATCACTGTACCCGATGATGACGGGGGATCATTCAGCCACTTTCGGCCAGGAAACTCTGCGGGCCGACATACCGTAAACGTCCGGTTTCATGTAACATGTGCTGGCAGAGTCTTGCGGTTAGCAGAAATGTTTATTGCAGCCTCTTTGCAGCGAGTACGGGATTATTGACGGATGCAGTCGCTTGCCGGTCAGTTATCTTCGTAAGAAAAGCCGGTGAAACTCTTCCCGGTCAGCGTGATTTTTCCGGAAATGCAGTACTGCGATGCCTTTCCGCCAACAGTGAAGAACCTGTTCATGGCTACAGCACCCTTTTTAGACGAAGTGGCTCGTCGCCGCACATTTGCGATTATTTCGCATCCGGATGCGGGTAAAACCACAATTACAGAAAAAGTTTTATTGTTCGGACAGGCGATCCAGACCGCCGGGACGGTAAAAGGCCGCGGCTCCAGTCAGCATGCAAAATCAGACTGGATGGAAATGGAAAAACAGCGTGGGATCTCGATCACCACGTCAGTGATGCAATTCCCTTACCGCGATAAACTGGTTAATCTGCTTGATACCCCGGGACATGAGGACTTCTCTGAAGATACTTATCGTACCCTGACGGCTGTCGACTGCTGTCTGATGGTGATTGATGCGGCCAAAGGGGTCGAAGATCGTACCCGTAAGCTGATGGAAGTCACACGGCTGCGTGATACGCCGATTCTGACGTTCATGAATAAACTCGACCGTGATATTCGTGACCCTATGGAGGTGATGGATGAAGTTGAGAATGAGCTGAAGATTGCCTGTGCGCCGGTGACCTGGCCTATCGGCTGCGGTAAGCTATTCAAAGGGGTTTATCATCTGTACAAAGATGAAACTTACCTTTATCAGAGTGGCCAGGGTCATACCATCCAGCAGGAACGTATTATCAAAGGGCTGGATAACCCGTTGCTGGATGAAGCGATCGGTGACGAGCTGGCTGCCCAGCTACGTGAAGAGCTGGAGCTGGTGAAAGGGGCCTCCCACGAATTTGAAGAACAGGCTTTTCTCGACGGACAGCTGACCCCGGTATTTTTCGGCACGGCACTGGGCAACTTTGGTGTTAATCATATGCTGGATGGTCTGGTCAGCTGGGCACCGCAGCCAATGCCCCGTCAAACGGATACCCGCGAAGTAGCGGCGAGTGATCAGAAGTTCAGTGGCTTTGTATTTAAAATTCAGGCCAATATGGATCCCAAACACCGCGACCGGGTGGCCTTCCTGCGTGTAGTATCAGGCAGATATGAGAAAGGCATGAAGATGTATCAGGTGCGTACCGGGAAAGATGTGGTGATCTCTGATGCTCTGACCTTTATGGCAGGTGACCGTGCTCACGTTGAAGAAGCCTGGCCCGGCGATATTATCGGTTTGCACAATCACGGCACGATTCAGATCGGCGACTCATTTACTCAGGGTGAGAAAATGAAGTTTACCGGTATCCCTAACTTTGCGCCGGAGCTGTTCCGTCGTATTCGTCTGCGTGATCCGTTAAAACAAAAACAGTTACTGAAAGGGCTGGTTCAGTTATCTGAAGAAGGTGCTGTACAGGTCTTCCGTCCGATAGCGAACAATGATCTGATCGTCGGCGCAGTCGGTGTACTGCAGTTTGATGTGGTAGTGGCGCGCCTGAAAAGTGAATATAACGTTGAAGCGATTTATGAATCGGTTAACGTTTCTACTGCCCGCTGGGTGGAATGCAGTGATGTGAAAAAATTCGATGAGTTTCAGCGCAAAAACGAGATTAACCTTGCGCTGGATGGCGGCGACAACCTTACCTATATCGCCCCGACCATGGTTAACCTGAATATCACCAGTGAACGTTATCCTGAAGTCACTTTCCGCAAAACCCGCGAACATTAACCGGGAATCTCTGCCGGAGCCCCGTTAGCCGGGGCCCGGCGGTATTATACAATTGTCTGTCAGCTGACGGTCAGCTGATATCTCTGCCGGGAGGCGGTGTTTATCACCGCTGATGTTATCTCTGCGGATGCGTGCATTGTCTGTATTCTCTTTCTGCGTTGCCAGACCGGAAAACTATTCCCGGATTGTGCTGCTTCTGCCTGACCACTAAAAGTGTTTATTCTGTCCTGGTCTGGTGATGGATCTGTACTGATATTACCGAAGCTGTAAAGGCCGGATGTCACTTAAGTCAAATCCTAAAAATCAGTACACCCGTAAAACTCAGCTACTATTAATATTATGTGGTTGCGGCGCCAAAGGGGGTCCGTCACAGCCTGTCATGGACAGGTCATCGGGCGTACCGGATGCAGCGACCACTCAGGAAAAATATATGAAAAACAACAGTTATATTTACCGGCTGTTATTGATTTCACTGCTATGCAGTCCCGGTGTTTATGCGGCAGACTCCCCCGGACATTCCCGGACGTCGACGGAACAACAGCAGGGGGGAGCGATTAA
This sequence comes from Tatumella sp. JGM94, assembly GCF_018257595.1. NCBI lineage: Bacteria > Pseudomonadati > Pseudomonadota > Gammaproteobacteria > Enterobacterales > Erwiniaceae > Tatumella > Tatumella sp. JGM94. The sequence goes on from NZ_JAERJN010000016.1 coordinate 83,318, forward strand.
CCGCGTAGACAAGTTTATGGATGACAGCACCATCACCGCGAAAGTCAAAACGGCGCTGGTGGATGACAAGCAGATTAACAGTACCAATCTGTCGGTTTCAACTAACCGGGGTGTGGTATCCATCGATGGTTTTGTCGCTTCACACCGGCAAATGGCGCGGGTAAAACAGCTGGCAGAATCGGTTAAAGGGGTCCGGAAGACAGAGCTTAATCTGCATCTTAAGCCGAACCAGCAGACTGACCTGAAGAGTTATGCCAGTGATACCGCGACCACCAGTGAAATTGTTGCCCGGTTGCTGGCTGATAAGCGAGTGTCTGCGCGCCATATTTCCGTGACAACAACCCACGGAGCAGTATTGCTGACGGGGAATGTCAGTGACCGGCAGCAAAAAATGCTGGCGGCGGAGATAGCCCGTAAGGTTTCCGGTGTCAGTGCAGTAAAAAACGAATTGTCTGTCAGCCACTGATTCTGTGATGGCTGCAGAGAAACCGCGATATTAACAACAATATTTTCACCGCAGGACCGGTTCTGAACACGCTTCAGAACGATTTATAAGATGAATCTATTAATGACAGTAAGGAGATGACTATGTTTCGTTGGGGAATTATCTTTCTGGTTATCGCATTGATCGCTGCAGCACTGGGTTTTGGCGGACTGGCCGGAACCGCAGCATGGGCCGCAAAAGTGGTATTTATCGTCGGTATTATCCTGTTTCTTATCAGTCTGTTCACTGGGCGTAAGAAACTCTGAGTCAGCGTTGCATCTGTTGTCATCAACCGATGATAGCAGCCGGCAAGGATGCCGGCAGTACGGTTATCCTGCCAGCTGTAAATCACCTGCCATTGTTATTATTGTGCCCTGAGGAGACGTCGTTGAAGTTTATCGACACCCATTGTCATTATGATTTTCCGCCTTTTGAGCACCATGAAGCGGCAGAACTGAAGCGTGCCAGCCAGGCCGGAGTCGAAAAAATTATTGTCCCGGCCGTCAGCAGTGCACGTTTTTCTGCTGTGATGGCGCTTGCCGGTCGTTATCAGCCGCTGTACGCCGCTCTGGGACTGCATCCTGTGTGGACGGAGCAACATTGTGATGATGATATTGACCAGTTACAGCAGTGGCTGCAACAACAGCCGGCGAAACTGGTCGCACTCGGTGAAACCGGACTGGATTACTTTACCCCGCAGCTGGCGGCATACAGCGGACAACAAATCTCGCGTCTGAAAGCACAACTGAGTCTGGCAAAACGCTATGATCTGCCGGTGATCCTCCATTCACGGCGGACACATGATCTGCTGGCGGGGTTACTCAGGCAGGCAAAGCTGCCGGCGAGCGGCGTAATCCACGGGTTCTCCGGCAGCCTGTCTCAGGCGATGGCTTTTGTTAAACTCGGTTACCGGATTGGTGTTGGCGGGACTATTACTTATCCGCGGGCGGCGAAGACACGCAACACGATTGCCGCTTTACCCCTGCACGCTCTGGTGCTGGAAACCGATGCACCGGATATGCCATTACACGGATTTCAGGGGCAACCTAACCGGCCGGAACAGATCGCTGCCGTCTGGCGGGTTCTGACTGAGCTGCGTTCTGAACCTGCTGAACAGATTGCGCAAACGCTGTGGAATAACAGCCTGCGTTTGTTTCCGCGGCTGGCGGCATCCTGACAGCGGCGAAAGATACCCGCTATACTTTATGTTATTACTTTAACAATAAATCTCTGCCCATTGTGCTTCAGTCCCCCGGTACTCACTGCATATTGTGCGTTATCGTCGCATGTTAACCGCAGAGGCAGTGATTTCTTGATCCGCACCGCAATTATTGCTGATACGCTTTGTTAGAATATGAACATTAAGCAGCGAGTAATTGTGAAAATATTACCAATTACCGGTAACTTCCAGAGGAATTCTCCATGACTGATATGACCAGCATCGCACGTAAGGCGATAGGGCTGATGGATCTCACCACCCTGAATGATGATGATACGGATGAAAAAGTCACGGCCCTGTGCCGGCAGGCTAATTCACCGGCAGGGCAGACCGCCGCCGTGTGTATCTACCCGCGTTTTATCCCCCTGGCCCGCAAAGTCTTACGTGAACAGGGGACGCCTCTGGTGCGTATCGCGACTGTGACCAATTTTCCTCATGGCAACGATGATATCGCTATTGCGGTAGCAGAAACCCGCGCGGCGATTGCGTACGGGGCCGATGAAGTGGATGTGGTGTTTCCATGGCGGACACTGAAAGCCGGAGACACCCAATGCGGATTTGAGCTAGTCAGCGCCTGCAAACAGCTGTGTACAGAAGCCAGTGTACTGCTGAAAGTCATTATCGAGAGTGGTGAGTTACAGCAACCGGCGTTGATACGTCAGGCTTCAGAGATTGCGATTGATGCCGGTGCCGATTTTATTAAAACCTCGACCGGTAAAGTAGCCGTTAACGCGACTCTGGAAAGTGCAGCCATTATGCTGGAAGTGATCCGTGATAAAGGCGTTGCTGCCAGTGTCGGTTTTAAACCGGCAGGCGGAGTACGTACCACCGAAGATGCGGCAGCTTATCTGGCGCTGGCAGCAGATATTCTCGGTGATAACTGGGCCGATGCACGACATTTCCGTTTTGGTGCATCGGGATTACTGAACAGCCTGCTGAAGACCTGCGGTGCTGATGTTACGGACGTAGTATCAGGGTACTGACTGCCAGCGACAGGCCGAATATTGCCGGGAGACAATTATGTTACTGCCACAGGAAATTATCCGTAAGAAACGTGATGGTCATTGCCTGACTGATGAGGAAATTACCTGCTTTATCCGCGGGGTTACCGACCAGTCAGTTACTGAGGGACAGATAGCTGCGCTGGCGATGGCCGTCTGGTTCCGTGATATGAGTTTAGGGGAGCGGGTGGCTCTGACGATGGCAATGCGTGATTCCGGGACGGTACTCGACTGGCAGGATTTACAGTTAAACGGACCGGTGGTTGATAAGCACTCCACCGGGGGCGTCGGTGATGTGACATCACTGATGCTCGGGCCGATGGTTGCTGCCTGTGGTGGTTACGTTCCTATGATTTCCGGAAGAGGGCTCGGGCATACCGGCGGTACCCTGGATAAACTGGAGGCCATTCCCGGTATTGATATTTTTCCGGATGATCAGCGCTTCCGGCAGATCATCCGTGAAACCGGTGTTGCCATCATCGGGCAGACCCGTTCACTGGCCCCGGCGGATCAGCGTTTTTATGCGACCCGGGATATTACGGCCACCGTGGATTCAATACCGCTGATCACGGCTTCTGTTCTGGCGAAAAAGCTGGCAGAAGGGCTGGATGCGCTGGTCATGGATGTGAAAGTGGGCAGTGGTGCGTTTATGCCGGACTATGCTCAGTCAGCACTGCTGGCCAGTGCCATTGTCGGGGTGGCTAATGGTGCCGGATGCAAAACCACGGCGCTACTGACCGATATGAGTCAGGTACTGGCATCTTCGGCGGGTAATGCTACCGAAGTTCGTGAAGCAGTACGTTTCCTGCGCGGGGATTACCGCCATCCGCGTCTGCTGGAAGTGACTCTGGCATTGTGCAGTGAAATGCTGGTCAGCAGCGGTTTATCTGCCGATGAATCTCAGGCAAAACAGCGTTTAATGCAGGTACTGGATAATGGCCGTGCGGCAGAAGTTTTCGGCCAGATGGTGGCTCAACAATCTGGACCGACTGATTTTGTCGAACACTATGATCGTTATCTGCCGGCTGCGCCGGTGGTGCGTCCTCTTTACTCCCGGCGTACTGGCTATATCGGCGCGATGGACACGCGTGCGGCAGGGATGGCAATTGTCAGGATGGGCGGAGGGCGGCAGCGCAGCAGCGACAGCATTGATTACCGGGTCGGTTTTACCGGGATAAGTGTGCTGGGCCAGCAGACGGATACTCACACCCCGCTGGCGATAATACATGCTGCTGACGAAAACAGCTGGCAACAGGCTGCGATTGACCTGGAGGCTGCGATTACTGTGACAGAGCAGCCACCGAAAGAAATACCGTTAATCTATCGCAGAATCGGTTAATTAGTCGCATACTGATCTGATCAGTGTTTTTCACTCAATAGAATCTACAGGAGGCGAGCATGAAACGTGTATTTATTATGGTTCTGGACTCCTTCGGGATCGGCGCCAGCGCTGATGCGAATAAATTTGGTGATACGGGCTCAGATACGCTGGGTCATATTGCACAGGCCTGCAGTGAAGGGCGGGCGAACCAAGGACGGCAAGGGCCTTTACATTTGCCTAACCTGACTGCGCTGGGGCTGGCAAAAGCGGCGGAATTATCCACCGGTAAAATCCCTGCCGGAATGGATGCCAGTGCGCATATTATTGGTGCTTATGGTTGCGCCAGTGAACTCTCTTCCGGTAAAGATACCCCCTCAGGGCACTGGGAAATTGCCGGAGTCCCGGTGTTATTTGACTGGGGCTATTTTTCTGATGAAAAAAACAGTTTCCCGCAATCGCTGCTGGATACGCTGGTAGAAAAAGCCGGACTGCCCGGATACCTCGGTAACTGTCATTCTTCAGGTACAGTGATCCTCGACCAGCTGGGCGAAGAGCATATGCGCAGCGGTAAACCTATCTTTTATACCTCTGCTGATTCGGTTTTCCAGATTGCCTGCCATGAAGAAACCTTTGGCCTTGAACGTTTATACGAGCTCTGTGAAATCGCACGTAAAGAGCTTACCGAAGGGGGGTATAACATTGGTCGAGTGATTGCCCGTCCGTTCACCGGGCAGAAAGCCGGCGAATTTGTCCGTACCGGTAACCGGCACGATCTGGCGGTTGAACCCCCTTCAGCCACCATCCTGCAGAAGCTGGTAGAAGAAAAGAATGGTCAGGTGATTTCGGTCGGTAAAATTGCGGATATTTATGCCCAGCAGGGGATCACCAAAAAAGTGAAAGCAACCGGGCTGGATGCACTGTTTGACGCCACGCTGATCGAAATGCAGCAGGCCCCGGATAATGCGATCGTCTTTACTAACTTTGTGGATTTTGATTCCAGCTGGGGTCATCGCCGTGATGTGGCAGGATATGCCGCCGGTCTGGAATTATTTGACCGTCGTTTACCGGAACTGATGGCACAGGTAAAACAGGGCGATATGCTGATTCTGACCGCCGATCACGGCTGTGATCCGACCTGGCATGGTACCGATCATACCCGCGAACATATTCCTGTCCTGATTTATGGTCCGCAGGTAACCCCTGGTCCGCTGGGTCAGCGTGATACCTTTGCTGATATTGGCCAGACCATTGCATCATATTTCGGGCTTTCTGCTATGGATTACGGGCGTAACATGCTGTAAAAAGCATGCCTGATTTTTCACTGTCTGCCACTGCGGCAGACAATGACATGTTTGAGAGGAAAAATAACATGGCAACACCTCATATTAATGCTGAACCCGGTGATTTCGCAGATGTCGTTTTAATGCCCGGTGACCCGTTACGTGCTAAATATATCGCGGAAAACTTTTTGCAGGATGCCCGTGAAGTGAACAATGTGCGCGGTATGCTCGGTTATACCGGTACCTATAAGGGCCGTAAAATTTCGGTCATGGGTCACGGTATGGGGATCCCTTCCTGCTCCATTTACGCGAAAGAACTGATCACCGATTTTGGTGTAAAAACCATTATTCGTGTCGGGTCATGTGGGGCGGTGCGCTCTGATGTCAAATTGCGTGATGTGGTTATCGGGATGGGTGCCTGTACCGATTCAAAAGTAAACCGTATGCGTTTTAAAGATCACGATTTCGCAGCAATTGCAGACTTTGAGCTGGTACGTAATGCGGTTGATGCGGCTAAAAATCTGGGGATTGATGCCCGCGTCGGTAATATTTTCTCCGCCGACCTGTTCTACAGCCCGGATCCGCAGATGTTTGATGTTATGGAAAAATATGGCATCCTCGGTGTGGAAATGGAAGCTGCCGGTATTTATGGTGTTGCGGCAGAGTTCGGCGCGAAAGCACTGGCTATCTGCACTGTGTCTGACCATATCCGCTCCGGTGAACAAACAACGGCCGAAGAACGTCAGACTACGTTTAATGATATGATCAATATTGCACTGGAATCTGTTCTGGCCGGTGATCGGGCATAATAGCTGCCCCTGATAACGCGGAAAAGTCACGGCTGTTTTTTCGCGTTGCTTATCTTCTGTTACACTTTTCAACAAATGACACACTTTAGTCTCTTCCGGATCAACTTGGTACTGGCACTGTCTGTCTATCTCTCTATGATAGGCGTCAGTTAACGATCCTCCTCTCTGCAAACTATGTTATGTAATGAATCTGCGTAATTTCGAAATTGAAGAAAAACTGTTTATACGTCGCGCAATAACGGCTTTTGGTTTGGTGGCAGTGTGCTTTGGCATTCTGACGTATAACCTTTATCGTTTGCAGATCAAAGAACACGGTTATTATCAGACCCGGTCCAATGATAATGACATTAAAATGATCCCCATCGCGCCCACCCGCGGGATTATCTATGATCGTAACGGCACGCCACTGGTGAAAAATATTACCCAGTATGACCTGACGATCATCCCTTATAAAATCACTAATCTGAAAGCGACAATCGCCGCCCTGACGCCATTGATCGGTCTGACGCCGGATGAGCAAACGGATTTCTGGCATCGTCTGAAACTCACCAGCCGTTATAAGCCTATCATTGTTAAAGATGAACTGACGGAAGAACAGATCGCCCGTTTCTCTGTGGATGAGTATCGTTTTCCGGGAGTCAGTATTGACTCCTATCAGGACCGCCAATATCCCTACGGAGCCGCTCTGGCCCATGTGGTCGGTTATGTGTCTAAGATTAACGACAGTGATTTTAAGCGGCTGAATGCTGAAGGTATTTCTGAGAACTATGCGGCCGACCACAATATCGGTAAGCAGGGGATTGAAAGTTATTATGAGTCTGTTTTACACGGGCAAACGGGTTATCAGGAAGTAGAAGTCGATAACCACGGCCGTATTGTACGAGTATTAAGTGAGCAACCGCCAGTGGCGGGTAAAAATGTCTGGCTGACGCTGGATCTGCCATTACAACAATATATTGAAAGCCTGCTGGTGGGACAGCGTGCGGCGGTGCTGGTTGAAGACCCCCATGACGGAGCCGTACTGGCAATGGTTTCAGCCCCCAGCTATGACCCTAACCCGTTTGTTAAAGGGATCAGTTATAAAGCGTATGAGACATTACTGCAGAACAAAGATTTACCCCTGATTAACCGTGTTACCCAGGGGCTTTACCCGCCGGCGTCGACAGTGAAACCTTATATGGCGATGTCAGCGCTGCTTAACGGAGTCATTACGCCACAGACCACCTTCTTCGGCGCTCCGACCTGGACGTTGCCGGGCACTGATCGTCGCTATCGTGACTGGAAAAAAACCGGCCACGGTATGCTGAATGTGACCAAAGCTATTGAAGAGTCAGCGGATACCTTCTTTTACCAGGTCGCTTATATGATGGGTATCGACAGAATCCATCATATGCTTAGCCAGTTTGGCTATGGCAAGCTGACGGGTATTGATTTACATGAAGAATATAAAGGTCTGCTGCCCAGCCGCGAATGGAAGCAACAGGTGCATAAAAAAGCCTGGTATCAGGGCGATACAATCTCTGTCGGTATCGGTCAGGGCTACTGGATTGCGACGCCAATACAGATGGTAAAAGCGCTGGTGGCACTGCTTAATAACGGTAAGGTACTTACTCCGCATTTGTTACTTAAAGAACAGCAAGGGAACAGTGAGCAACTGTACCAGCCACCGGCACAGTCTCCTCAGATCGGCAGCCCGGATTCCCCTTACTGGTCGCTGGTGCGCCATGCGATGTTCGGGATGGCGAATGCCCCGAATGGTACCGGGTATCGTTATTTCCATACTGCGCCTTACGGTATTGCGGCGAAAAGCGGAACCTCTCAGGTCTTCAGCCTGAAACAAAACCAGGTGTACAACGCCAAAATGATTCCGGTACGTTTGCGTGACCATATCTTCTATACTGCTTTTGCTCCTTTTAAAGATCCTAAGGTAGCGGTAGCACTGATTCTGGAAAACGGCGGGGTTAACGGAGTAACAGCCGCGCCGCTGATGCGTCAGATTCTTGATCATATTCTGTTGCCTCAGACCGCGTCGCTGATACCGGGCGGAGATAAAGGAACGATACCGCAGGATATCCCGGATAACGGCGGCGTTGCAGCGGGAGCAGTGACCACCGATCAATAACAGGGCAGAGCAGTACGCTCAGGAAGGGGCGGCTGCTATATCAGTCAGATTGTTCAGTAATAAATCGAATGACGAAATTTTGCCGTAAAAACAATCAGTCAGCGTGATTTTCATGAAAACTGATTGACGCAGAACAGGGATTAGGGTTTAATGCGCCTCGTTGCCCGAATAGCTCAGTCGGTAGAGCAGGGGATTGAAAATCCCCGTGTCCTTGGTTCGATTCCGAGTTCGGGCACCATACATCAAAGCACGCTGGTCAGGGGGTGAGAATCCTGACGGGCGGTCAGTAAGAGTGGTGTTGCTGATGTTGTTCCTGACATGGAACACGCATCAAAAATGTCCCTCTCGATGAGGGAACCTGTTACAGCAGGTTCCCTTTTCTCGATCACTGTAAATAATTACAAGTCATCGGCTTAATGTCAACTCTCAAAGCCACTTACCTTCTTTTTATCCATATACAGGGATAGTTCCATTTCCAGCGTTCTACCTGTGTTCTGAATATCGATATCAATATACTCCATCGTCGTGGAAAGACTGCGGTGTCCCAGCAGCCCTTTTACCATCTGTATATTCCGGTCTGGAGCGGTCATAAGTAAGGTCGCCAGGGAGTGCCGGAAACGATGCGGGGACACGGTGAAACCACATTCGCTGGACAGGCGATTGAAAAACGACCTTAGCGGTTGTAACGAAGGCATCTTGGTCAGTAAATGTCTGTTGTAACGGGTCGATACAATGTAATGGTCTAATCAAACAGGACACTTTGTTAGAGATATAATGAGCAACGCTAACGAGGTGAAAATGCGAAGAAAAACGTTTACCCATGAGTTCAAACAGGAATGTGTCAATTTGGTTCTGCAGCATAAGTACCCGGTGACCCAGGCTGCTGAAACGATGAATATAGGCCTTTCAACATTACAACGCTGGTTGCGCCAATATCGCGGAGAAGTGAGGGGATATACTCCCATCGCCACCGCGATCACGCCTGAACAACGACGAATACAGGAACTTGAAAAGCAGGTACGTCAGTTGCAAAGCGACAATGACCTGTTAAAAAAGGCTTCAGCCTTCTTCGCCATGGAAATGAACAACGACAAAAAGTCGCGGTGAAGCTGAAGAAGGCCGGGGCAAATATCCAGCAAGTATGTCGATGCCTGTCGCTCACGCGCAGCGTATTTTACGCCCGGACCCGGCGGCCAGCCCTCAGAGCAAATGTTCTGATGCTTCATGCGGCGGCTAAGCATGTTCATGCTGAAATGGATGCGACATATGGCAGTCGGCGCATGTGTATTGAGCTGCGTGAACAGGGGTTTAACGTTGGCCGATACCGTGTCCGTCAGATAATGAAGACCCTGATGCTGGTTGCGAAGCGTCCCGGACGTCATCGCTATCCACGTGGTGGTAAACCGGCTGTAGTGGCGGCTAATCTGTTGAATCGACAGTTTAATCCAGAGACATTAAATACCTGGTGGTCAGGTGATATCACCTATCTTCGCACCGCTCAGGGCTGGTTATATCTGGCTATTGTCATGGACTTATGTTCAAGAAAAATAGTGAGTTGGGCCTTCTCGGACAAACCGGACAGCGCCCTGACTATCCGGGCATTACGACTGGCGGTTAATAAACGACGGCCAACAGGCCCAGTCGTATTCCATAGCGATCAAGGTGCTCAGTATACCAGCGTCCAGTTCCAGTTCTGCCAACAGGAACTTGGTGTGACGGGCAGTATGAGCCGCAAGGGTAACTGTCTGGATAATGCCGTTACGGAGAGGTTCTTCCGCAGCCTGAAAGCAGAGAGAGTTAACTACCGTCGCTATGAAACCCGAAGTCAGGGCATTGCGGACGTTATCAATTATATCGACAGCTTTTATAATCTGAAGCGTCGGCATTACCGGCTGGGCAATATATCGCCGAATGAATATGAACGCCGATTACAACAATGTGCCTAAATCCGTGTCCGGTTTAAGTTGACCATTACA
>NZ_JAERJN010000017.1:0-92090 GCF_018257595.1 Tatumella sp. JGM94
CAGAAGTGAAACGCCGTAGCGCCGATGGTAGTGTGGGGTCTCCCCATGCGAGAGTAGGGAACTGCCAGGCATCCAATAAGACAAAAAGGCCATCCTGACGGATGGCCTTTTTGCATTTCAGGGCCGTAAAACCGGTGTTGCCTTCACCGCCAGATCCGTAGTATCCCCGATATTATTCACTGTCAGCAGGTTAACATACCTGAATCCCTGTTCTGACGAATATTCAACCCGCTCACCGGTTATGTCCCGTCAGAAAAAGACGGTAATGGGCATTACTTACCAGATAACCATTGTCTGATGAAACCGGCGATTTCTGCCGGATTATTAATATTCAGACAGGGGACGTCAGTTCCTGCCAGCTGCAGATCACTGGCGATAGCAATAATCTGATCATCATCGGCTAAAAACGGATATTTCCCGCATCCGTGTCGGTATAGCATAATTTTAGGCACGGATTCCTGTTTAAATCCTTCGACCAGGATTATATCCAGCGTCTGCTGTGACATACGTGATGCCAGTAACTGTAAATCCGGTTGCCGGTTATCAGGAGTTTCATGGATCAGTGCCCAGCGCTGCCGGCTGGCAACAATTACCTGGTCAGCGCCTGCTTTACGCAGTTCATAGCTGTCTTTACCGGGGATATCAATATCCATCTGGTGATGGGTATGCTTAATCAGCCCCGGATTAATACCTTGCTGTTTTAAAACAGGAATAAGCTGTTTTAATAAGGTGGTTTTACCCGTCCCGCTGGCTGCTACGATTCCCAGTATCGGTACTGTCATGGTTGTGCCTCGTATTCACTGAGTTCCTGAACGGTGTTGATATTAATAAAGGCGGATTCAGCCGTATCCATCGGCACCGGATGGCCATACTGGCTTAAAAACATCAATACCCGGCGTTCGCCACAGGCTAAATAGTCCTGTAATGCCGGGATTAACTGACGATGCAGCAGGCAAAATACCGGATGATCACGCTGAGATGAACGGATCCAGCATGCTCCTGCCTCGCGTTTGCTCTGCCAGAGTTGATCGACAAAATTACGGGGAATAAAGGGAGAATCGCAAGGAGTAAAGGCAACCCAGTCACTTTCAGCCGCTTCCAGTCCGCTGAGCATCCCGGCCAGAGGTCCCTGAAAACCTTCAAGGCTATCGTGGATACACGGGTAACCGTATTGCTGATAGATTTCCCGATGACGATTAGCACTGATCATAAGGCTGCTGACCTGAGGGGAAAATCGCTCTGCGACATGCAAAAAAAGCGGCTGTTCTCTGAAAGTCACCAGACCTTTATCTTTCCCTGCCATACGCCTTGCGGCACCTCCGGCAAGAATAATGCCTGTGATATCCTTCATATAACCTCGCTTTTATTGTGGTCATAACCCTGTTAATTTAAGGGACAATTATAACCATACCGGGGAATAACGGATGAATGATAAACGTCTGACCGAAGTGCTGGAGTTATTGTTACCAGCCTGGAAACAAGCTCCTGATCTTAATCTGCTGCAATTTTTACAGCAACTGGCACAGGCATCAGGCTACAGCGGTGAGCTGGCATCGCTGCCGGATGATGTGCTGATCTACCATTTGAAATTGCGGGAGTCGGATAAACAGTCAGCGATCCCGGGGCTGAAGAAAGATTATGAAGATGATTTTAAAACAGCGATTCTGCGCGCCCGCGGGGTAATTAAAGACTAATATCGGCGGATGGTGTTATCCTTGGCCCGGACTGAAAACAACGATATGGCTATCTATGAGCGAAGCGGCTTTTAATTTCAAAACTCTCGATCCGGAGAAAATACTGGATGTGCTATGGGATACCGGTATTCGTGTTGACTCCGGGCTTACGGCGCTGAATAGTTACGAAAACCGGGTCTGGCAGTTCAGTGACGAAGATAAGCGTCGTTATGTGGCTAAATTTTATCGTCCTCAGCGCTGGTCTGAACAGCAACTGCTGGAAGAGCACCAGTTTGCTATTGAGCTGGCAGATGATGATGTTCCGGTCGCAGCTCCGCTCACCTTACAGGGGAGTACGCTGCATCAGTCACATGGTTTCTGGTTTGCTGTTTTTCCGAGCGTGGGGGGCAGACAATACGAAACTGATAACTATGATCAGCTTGAAGCTGCAGGGCGTTGCTTGGGTCGTTTTCACCAAAGCAGCACAAAGGCTCTGTTTCATCACCGGCCGGTTATCGGGCTGGATGAATATTTTACCGGACCACGAGAAATACTGGCGGCAACGCCTTTAATTCCATCGGCGGTAAAAGATGATTTACTGTCGGCAGTCGATAAACTGGGCGTGGCCTTACAGCAATACTGGCATAGCGACTGGAAACCTCTGCGGTTACACGGCGATTGTCATCCCGGAAACATCCTCTGGCGTGACGGGCCATTATTTGTTGATCTGGACGATGCGCGCAATGGCCCCGCTGTACAGGATCTCTGGATGCTGGTTAACGGTGATGCTCAGGAACAGCGCATTCAGTGGGATATTCTGCTGGAGGCCTATTCAGAGTTTAGTGATTTTGATGTTAACGAATTGATACTGATTGAACCTTTACGTGCCATGCGCATGGTTTATTATCTGTCCTGGATTCTGAAACGCTGGCAGGACCCTGCGTTTCCGGTAGCCTTTTCCTGGATAACGGATGAGGATTTTTGGCGTCGGCAGGTTGCTATTTTTTCCCAACAGGAAAAAATGCTGCATCAGCCTTTTCAGCCCTTAGCTCCTCAATTTTAATTGATATTACCTGGAGTAGTTTAAATGATGAAAAAGATCTGGCTCGCATTTGCTGGCATTATGCTGGCATTCAGTGTTTCTGCAGCAACCTTCTCTGACGGACAACAGTATACCACCCTGGATAAAGCCGTTCCGGGTGCCCCGAAAGTAGTTGAATTTTTCTCATTCTTTTGCCCTCATTGCTACGATTTTGAACGCACTTACCGGATTAACCAGGCACTGGAACAGGGCCTGCCAAAAGATGTTAAACTGACCCGTTACCACGTTGATTTCCTGGGTGGCGATTTTGCTCCGGTTGTTACCCAGGCATGGGCAGTTGCTATGGCGTTAGGCGTGGAAGGTAAAGTCGTTGACCCTATCTTTGACGGCATTCAGAAATCTCAGACAATTACTGATCCGGCATCTCTGAAAGCGGCGTTTATTAAAGCGGCAGGGATCTCTTCTGAAGAATATGATGCTGCATGGAACAGCTTTGCGGTGAAAGCACTGGTCAGTCAGCAGCAAAAAGCTGCCGCAGATTTTAATATCACTGGAGTGCCTTCAGTTTTTGTTAATGGTAAATATCAGGTGAATAATGCCGGACTTGATACCAGCTCAATGAATAATTTCGTGGCTGACTATGTCAATGTGGTTAAATATCTGGTTGCTAAATAACCATTGCTAGTGTGATAAAGCGCCGTTATTGCGGCGCTTTTTTTATGGTCATTGCTCGTGACGAAAAGTGATCCTGATAACGAATATCCACAAAAGATAAAAAACACACCAACAGTTTTGATCTTTAATAACACTGAATATTTTATTTATTAATAATGAGTTAGATGGCACTGCAACAGCGTGTTGTTAAATTTTAAGATCTGACCATAAATTTACACACAAACTTATCCACAGGGAGATCATTCAGATCTCTGCCCCGCGCTGGCTTTTTTTAGTGCCGGAGTGCGCTTCCATTCAACATTCTGTCAGTGATGTGGCATCCTTAGTTATTACCAACAGCAACAGAAGAAATAACAGCTTATGGCACAAATTGCAGAAAACCCCCTGATTCTGGTAGATGGATCCTCTTATCTCTACCGTGCGTATCACGCATTTCCCCCACTGACAAACAGTGCCGGTGAACCGACAGGGGCGATGTATGGCGTTCTGAACATGCTGAAAAGCCTGTTACTTCAGTACAAACCGAGTCATGCTGCAGTGGTATTTGATGCCAAAGGTAAAACGTTTCGTGATGAGCTGTTCGAAGACTATAAATCTCATCGCCCGCCAATGCCTGATGATTTGCGTGCACAAATAGAACCCTTGCACCAGATGGTTAAAGCAATGGGCTGGCCGGTCCTGGTGATCTCCGGCGTTGAAGCTGACGACGTCATTGGTACTCTGGCCAGAGAGGCTGACAAACAAGGCCGTCCGGTTTTGATCAGTACCGGTGATAAAGATATGGCTCAGCTGGTAACGCCGAATATCACTCTGATTAACACCATGAACAACGCTATTCTCGGTCCTGAAGACGTTGCGGATAAATATGGTATTCCGCCGGATCTGATTATTGATTATCTGGCGCTGATGGGTGATTCATCTGACAATATTCCCGGCGTTCCCGGTGTGGGCGAAAAAACAGCTCAGGCATTGCTGCAAGGGCTGGGGAGCATGGCCACTATTTACGATAATCTGGATAAAGTGGCGACGTTATCCTTCCGTGGTGCTAAAACCATGGCGGATAAACTCGCTAAAAATAAACAGCTGGCTTTCCTGTCTTATCAATTGGCGACCATTAAAACGGATGTTGAACTGGACCAGCAATACGACCAGCTGCAGGTTAATCCACCGGATAACAGTACGTTACTCTCCTTATTCACGCATTATGAATTTAAACGCTGGATGACGGATATTGAGCAGGACCGTTGGTTAGATGATAAAAAACCGGCGAAGAAAGCAGCGGCACCGGCGGTTAAAAACCCCGATATCCCTGCTGAATCAGTGTTGTCTGCCGATAACTATGTCACTATTCTTGATCAGCAGACTTTTGAACTATGGCTGGAAAAACTGACTGCCAGTGAGGTTTTTGCCTTTGATCTGGAAACTGATTCACTGGACACCCTGTCAGCAACTATTGTTGGTCTCTCTTTTGCGGTTGCTCCCGGAGAAGCGGCCTATTTACCGGTTGGTCATGACTATCTTGATGCCCCGCAACAACTCGACAGACAGGCGGTTCTGCAGTCTCTGAAAGGATTACTGGAAGACGAAAGCCGCAGTAAAGTCGGACAAAACCTGAAGTACGACCGTGGTGTTCTGCAAAACTATGGTATTGAACTGCGCGGGATCCGTTTCGACACGATGCTGGAATCTTATATGCTTAACAGTGTCGCCGGTAAACATGATATGGATAGCCTGGCGCAACGCTGGCTGAATCATAAAACCATTACCTTTGAAGATATTGCGGGGAAAGGTAAGAAACAACTGACTTTTAACCAGATAGCCCTTGAGCAGGCCAGCCCGTATGCGGCCGAAGATGCCGATGTCACTCTTCAATTGCATCTGAAATTCTGGCCATTGCTGGAAAAAGAAGCCGGGCCACTGAACGTTTTTCGTGACATTGAGATTCCGCTGGTGCCGGTGCTTTCCCGTGTTGAGCGCAACGGCGTTTTAATTGACCCTGCCATGCTGGCTGCTCATTCTCAGCAGCTGACTATCCGGCTGAATGAACTGGAGCAAAAAGCACACGAACTCGCCGGGGAAGCATTTAATCTCTCTTCTCCGAAGCAGCTCCAGACCATTTTATTTGAAAAGCAGGGTATCAAACCGACGAAGAAAACACCGGGTGGAGCACCATCCACCAGCGAAGAAGTCCTGGCTGAGCTGGCACTGGATCATCCGTTACCGAAAATCATACTTGAGCACCGTGGCTTATCTAAACTGAAGACAACTTATACCGATAAGCTGCCGCTGATGATTAATCCGCGAACCGGACGCGTGCATACGTCTTATCATCAGGCTGTGACAGCAACCGGCCGTTTGTCATCGACTGACCCTAACCTGCAAAACATCCCGGTGCGTAATGAAGAAGGGCGGCGGATCCGTCATGCCTTTATTGCGCCTGCAGGAAAGCGGATTCTGGCGGCAGACTATTCACAGATCGAATTACGTATTATGGCGCATCTGTCTCAGGATGCCGGCTTACTGAATGCCTTTGCGCAGGGTGAAGATATCCATAAAGCGACGGCAGCGGAAGTTTTTGGTTCGTCCGCAGATAACGTCAGCCCGGAACAACGTCGCAGTGCAAAAGCCATCAATTTCGGTCTGATTTATGGTATGAGTTCTTTCGGTCTGTCCCGGCAATTGAATATTGCTCCGGGTGACGCAAAGAAATATATGGATTTGTATTTTGAACGCTATCCCGGCGTCTTACGCTATATGGAGTCAACCCGTCAGTCTGCTGCAGAAAAGGGTTATGTAGAAACGCTGGAGGGGAGGCGTTTATATCTTCCGGATATCAACTCAGGGAATGCTATCCGCCGTAAGGCAGCAGAACGGGCAGCCATTAATGCCCCGATGCAGGGAACGGCGGCAGATATTATCAAACGGGCAATGATAGGCGTCGATCAGTGGCTCAGTAGTCAGGACCCGCAAAAAATTAAGATGATTATGCAGGTGCACGATGAACTGGTGTTTGAAGTGGATGATTCATTACTTGAAACTGCCAGCGCCACTATCAGGGATATTATGGAAAGCAGCCTGACACTGGACGTGCCATTACAGGTAGAAATTGGTATCGGTGATAACTGGGAACAGGCGCACTGATATCCGTGGCTAAAAGATCAATCAGCCCCTGTCAGGGCTGATTGATTATAACCAGTAGTCAGGTATGTGCGTCCGTGGACAGTTTTACTCGATATTCTGAATCTGCTCGCGCATTTGTTCTATCAGTACCTTCAGTTCAATGGCGGAAGCGGTGATATCGGCATTAATTGACTTTGAGCCGAGGGTATTCGATTCGCGGTTAAATTCCTGCATCATAAAGTCGAGACGGCGGCCGACGGCTTCTTTTTTCTTCAGAATATTGTAGGTTTCTTTAACGTGAGCCTCCAGCCGGTCGAGTTCTTCTGCCACATCAATTCGTTGTGCCATCATGACCAGTTCCTGTTCCAGCCGGTTACTGTCCAGCTGTACCTCTGCGTCTTCCAGCCTGCTGATCAGGCGTTCACGCTGCCATTGTAAAACTTCCGGCATATGCTGACGAACGCTGGCCACCTGCCGGGAAACACCTTCCAGGCGATGTTCAATCATTGTCTGTAACGCGCGGCCTTCAGTTTCACGGGCGGTAATAAAGTCATCCAGTGCCAGTTCAAGGGAAGCCATCAGTTGCTGGTTGATACTGTCCAGATCCTGCTCTGCGGCAGCCATCACTCCCGGCCAGCGCAAAATATCCACCGGGTTTATGCTGCCTTCATCTGTCTGCAATTTTACCCAGTTTGCGGACTGAATCAGCTGTTTTGCCAGGGATTCATTCAGAATCAGTTCCGACTGAGCATCCTGGCTGGCTTCAAAACGTAAGGTGCATTCTATTTTTCCACGCGTCAGGCGATGGCGGATACGTTCGCGGATCATTGGTTCCAGGCTGCGAAATTGCTCAGGCAGACGCATATAGGTCTCAAGATAACGCTGGTTTACCGAGCGCAGCTCCCAGGAGGCGCTGCCCCAGTCACCTTTTATATCGTGGCGGGCATAGGCTGTCATACTGCGGATCATATCGGGTACTCATTTTATAAGTGATACGGCGATTATAACGGCGGTGCCACGGGGTGGACAGGGATAAGCGTATATTCCGTCCGACAATAAGCATACCGGTTTTTTATGAAAGCCTTTAAGATGACTGCTGACCATTATGTAGCGGAAAAAAGAGCATGAAAAAAAAGATAATTTATCCATTAATGCTGGCGGGGCTTCTGGCCGGATGTCAGCAACATTCCGTCGTTGAACAGTCTGCGCCGTTACCGCCGACGGTAATGCCGGCAGCGGCTCAGAATCCTTGTGTGAAGGGTAATTTGCAGGTACAGACGACATTATGGTTTGGTCTCAGCCGGCCACATGGGGCTAATATTACTGCCCGTGAATGGCAGCTGTTTATTGATAAAGATGTTACTCCGCGTTTTAAAGATGGTTTATCCGTCTATGACGCGAAAGGCCAGTGGTTGGGAGATGACGGACATCTGGCCCGGGAAAATAGTAAAGCACTGATGCTTATCCATACAGCGGATAAAACCAGTGATCAGAATATTGAACAATTACGCCAAATCTACAAACAGCGTTTTCAACAGGAATCAGTAATGCGGATTGATAATAAGGTCTGTGCTGACTTCTGAATTGATGGCGAAGGTTATACCTTCGCCATCACCCCGGTTACAGGAACAGTCCTGCAAATGTCGCTGAAAGCAGGCTGACCAGTGTCGAACCGTAAACCAGTTTCCAGCCAAACCGTGAGACGATATTCCCCTGTTTTTCATTCAGGCCTTTAATCGTACCAGCGACTATTCCGATAGAGGCAAAGTTAGAGAATGACACCAGGAAAACGGATAGGATCCCCAGCCCGCGTGGAGAAAATCCAGCCGCAATTTTTTGCAGATTAATCATTGCCACAAACTCACTGGAAACCAGCTTGGTTGCCATGATACTGCCGGCCTGCAGAGCTTCGCTGGCAGGAATACCGATCAGCCAGGCAAACGGATAAAAAAGATAGCCCAGCAGTTGCTGAAAACTATAGCCGAAAAGGCTCGTGAATATGGCATTCACCGCGGCAATCAGTGCAATAAATCCTATCAGCATGGCGACGATAATCATCGCGACTTTGAAACCGGCCAGAATATACTCGCCGAGCATTTCGAAAAAAGTCTGCTGTTCGTGCAATTTTTCCAGTGATACTTGCTGGTGTTGTTCGTCACCGGCAGTCGGATTGATTAACGAAAGAATGACAAAGCTGCTGAACATATTCAGTAATAATGCGGCCACGACATAGCGGGGTTCCACCATAGACATATAAGCCCCGACAATTGACAGAGAGACTGTCGACATCGCCATGGCAGCCATGGTGTATAACCGGCGTGGTGATAAATCCCCGAGGATCCCTTTATAGGCGATGAAGTTTTCTGACTGGCCGAGCACCAGGCTGCTGACGGCGTTAAATGATTCGAGTTTACCCATCCCGCTAATTTTTGCCAGTAAGGTGCCGAAGACACGGATCAGTAATGGCAGTATTTTCCAGTGCTGAAGAATACCTATCAGGGCAGAGATAAATACTATCGGGCATAAGACTTCGAGGAAAACAAATGCCAGCCCCTGTTTATTCATACCTCCGAACACAAAATCGGTCCCCTGACCGGCATACGAGAGCAAAGTATTAAAAAGTTCACTAATCCCGCGGATCACTTCCAGCCCTGCGGTAGAGTTCAGGAAGAACCAGCCGATAAACCCTTCAATCACTAACAACTGGATAATATAACGGATACGTATTTTCCGGCGATCATGGCTGACTAACAGTGCAAGTAAGAAAATTACTGCAACAGCTAAAATAAAATGCAGTACAAAAGACATGGCATATAACCCGAAGAAAAAAGATGTTTGTATTTAGCCATAACTGACGGCGTTTTACACCCGGTGCTGAGTGATTAAATGCACAATCCTGCTTCGCAGGGGGATTATTGTACAAATTTATGGCAGAGGAATAAATCGTATAATCCTTAGAATAAAAAATAAAATGCTTATAAATAAATTGGCAAAAAGCTGTGTGATAAAACCGGTGTCGTCAGAGAGTAAAATGTTATTTATATTTATTGAGTTCTGCAGGCGTAAGAATGATGTATTTATTAAGATACAAAAAGTTCCTATAGTCATATCAAATAAAAGAAAATTACAATGACATCGATGGTGATTTTTTATAAATTAATTATGTAATGTTTATTCCTCTTTTATTTTTTTAAAATATAGTGCTAAATACTGACGCGGATAAGTGACGGAGAGACTTGTCCGGTTTTTATCAGATAATCCTGTTTCCCGGAATGTACCGGTTTTGGAGATGCAATGGACGGCCCAGATGATATTCAGAGACAGTTTTTTCCGGCAAGGGGAGACTCTTCATTAAAAAAAATCATCATCAAATGTATTTCGGGAAAATGTAACGTCAGCAGTGTTGTCCGTGCCTTCTCCGGAGCTAAGAATATTTCACTATCTGGCTCGCTGATTATAATTCCTGACTCCGCTGTGGTTTTTGATAGCCCGGCCGTTATTACCTTGACTTACAGGGTTTTTTCGGGACATCTGCAGGGGAAGAATTTATTTATCTGCGACCTGATTGCGGTGATCTGGTGCCGGTTATCTGATTTGATTCTCCTGCCGGAGAATCAGCGACTGCTCTGTTTTCCGGCAAGGTGGTACATGTCCGGAAGGTCTGAATTATCCGGCGTTATGGAATACAGAATTGTTAACACTGTCGCCGGGCTGAATGGTTGTGATTTTCATCTGCTGAAACCGCGCTACTCAGCACATTACCTGAAGAACAAAACAGGATATTTTCTGCCGTGGACTCTCTGCAGATAAAACAGATCAAAGGCAGGTTAATAATTTGAGATTAAGTATCATGAATAAGCGTGTCCGCCCTCTTTTTATTACTATTGTTGTGTTTAATCTTATTGGTTGCCGTGTGCCGGAAACATTAAATTTTTCCGGTTACTCTTATGGTGATTTTATTTACCTCTCTTACTTTTCGACCGAGAAAATTGAAAAACTGTGCGTGAAAAAGGGGCAGAGGGTCAGTGAGGGCCAGCCGTTAGTTAAAATGGAAACCTATACTGCCGAAAATACGCTGCGTATTGCTGAGCAGAATTATCTGGCAGAAGAAGCGCTGCTGACAGATTTAACCTCGGGAGCAAGGCCCGCGGAACTGAATGTTGTCCGGGCGCAACTGGAACGGGCAGTGTCCGCCAGAAACCGTGCTCAGAGTCAGTTGAGGCGCTATCAGAAGCTGTATGCCTCTCAGATGATCTCTGCCGAAGAATGGCAGAAAGCTAATGATGATTATCGCCAGAAGGAGGCCAGTGTCAGGGAGTCAGAATATCAGCTGGAAGCAAGGCAGTTGCCGGCGAGGCAGGCGCAAATTACTAATCAGCAACTGAGGGTGGAATCCGCAAAGCTGAAAAGAGATAAAGCCCGCTGGGATATCGGGCAAAGCACTCTGACTGCGCCACAGAGCGGCGTCGTCTATGACACACTGTACCTGCCCGGGGAGCGGGCCACCGCCGGGCGGCCGGTGATCAGCCTGCTGCCTGCCGGAAATATTAAAATACGCTTTTATATTCCTGAAAAACAACTGGGTCAGATACATACCGGGATGAAAGTCAGTTTGCGTTGTGATGGCTGTTCCGGAGCATTCAGCGGCCGGTTACGTTATATCAGTCCGCGTGCTGAATATACCCCGCCGGTAATTTACAGTACTTCCCGCAGGGAAACCTTACTCTATATGGCTGAGGCGGTACCTGAGGGCGGAGATAATGGCGGTCAGATAAAAGTGGGACAGCCATTTCAGGTGGAGATCCTCCCCGATGAGTAACTGGTGTATTAATGTCGCCGGGCTGAATAAGCATTTCGGTCAGCATCATGCGGTTAAAGATTTCTCTTTGCGGGTTGCGAAAGGTGAAATCTATGGCTTTCTGGGCCCCAATGGCAGCGGTAAGACTACCTCCATCCGCATGATGTGTGGTCTGATCACTCCGGATTCAGGGACGGGTCATTGTCTGGGACATAATATTTTTACTGAGCGTGACGAAATAAAAAAAAGAATCGGTTATATGACCCAGCATTTCTCGATGTGGGGAGAGCTGACGATTCGGGAAAATCTTTTATTTATTGCCAGGCTGCACAATATAACGCCTGTCAGAGAGTGTACTGAGCGTACTCTGTCAGAGATGGGGTTATTATCACGACAGCATCAGCAGGCAAAACGGTTATCTGGAGGCTGGAAACAGCGGCTGGCACTGGCGGCTTGTCTGATCCATCAGCCTGATGTGTTGTTTCTGGATGAACCCACTGCCGGGGTCGACCCCAAAGCCCGCAGGGATTTCTGGCATACCTTGCATCAACTATCTGATCAGGGAATATCTGTTCTGGTCAGTACTCACTATATGGACGAAGCAGAACGCTGCCACCGACTGGCTTACCTGTCTTACGGCAAGTTATTAGCCAGCGGAACCGCACAATCCATTATTACTGCACAGAATCTGATCACCGTCGGTATTTCCGGCCCGGGGCTCAGTACCCTGGAAGCCAGACTACGCAGCTGTCCGGAAATTGAGCAGACCGTGATATTCGGAAATACACTGAATGTGACGGCAGGGAACCCAAGGGAGTTGCGGCGTGTTCTCACTGAACAGGTCCCTGACCATTATACGATTACCCCTGCGGAGACCACCCTTGAAGATGCATTTTCACACCTGATGAAATCTGATAATGAATAACAGACTGATACGATTCTCTTTTATACGCTGGATGGCGATGGTAATCAAAGAGTTACATGAGTTGCGCCGTGACAGGATCAGTCTGGCGATGATTTTTCTGACTCCGTTACTTCAGCTTATTATTCTGGGGTATGCAGTTAATATGGACCCACACCGGATCCCATCAGCATTACTGAATTATGATCGCGGACAGTTGAGTCAGGTATTTGTCAGCAGTGTGCAGAATACAGATTACTTTTCTTTTCAGCGTTATGCATCCGCGGAGGCTGCCCGTGATGCATTTGTGCGGGGAGAGGTACTGTTTATGGTCACTATTCCTGAAGGTTTCACCCAAAAAATTCTGCGCGGAGAGAAACCACAGTTACTGGTGCAGGGCGATGCGATAGATCCGCTGACCATAGGTAATGCGCTGAGTGCCCTTGAGCAGGTGTCTGAATCTATGTTTGATCGTGACCTTCCTGAGACTCTGCGTCCGGTGACTGAAGAGGGAAGTTTTGAATTAGTTGTTCACCGGATGTTTAATCCGGAAGGGATTACCAGATATAACACCATCCCGGGGATTATCGGTTCCATTCTGAGCACCACTCTGATCCTGATGACCGCCCTGGCAATAACCCGCGAGCGCGAAAGCGGTGCGATGGAAAATTTATTAATCTCTCCGGTGACGGGCCTTGAGGTATTCCTCGGAAAAATTACCCCGTATGTCCTGATCGGGATTTTTCAGTCGTTAATGATTCTGATGTTTGCTGTATATCTGTTCAGTATCCCGCTGGTGGGGAGTTTTTATTTACTTTTCATGGTGTTAATTATCTATATCTTCCTCTGCCTGTGTATCGGCATTACCATTTCCAGTATCGCTAAAAGTCAGCTTCAGGCACTGCAAATCTCTTCTTTTTACTTTATCCCTTCAGTCATGCTCTCCGGATTTATCAGCCCGTTTATCAGTATGCCCGTATGGGCTCAGATGATCGGGTCCTGTTTACCCCTGACCTATTTTATTCGTTTAATTAAAGCCGTCATGTTAAAAGGGTACGGGGTATCTGAACTGTTACCGGAGCTGATTCCTCTGGCCGTTCTCGGGGCACTGGTTATTTTTATTGGCGTAAAGAGTTATCGTAAAACGCTGGACTGATCAGCGGAAAATAGGCATTCGGTAGTGAAATCCGTATAATGCGCAGCCAGTTAATAGCAGCCCGGAGAAAGATCATGCGTCCAGCAGGCCGTAGCGCGCAACAGGTGCGCCCAGTAACCCTGACACGCCATTATACCAGACACGCTGAAGGGTCTGTTCTGGTTGAATTTGGTGAAACTAAAGTACTTTGTACTGCCACTATCGAAGAAAGCGTACCGCGTTTTCTGAAAGGCAAAGGCCAGGGATGGGTCACTGCAGAATATGGTATGTTGCCACGCTCTACCCATAGCCGTATGGCCAGAGAGGCGGCGAAAGGTAAACAGGGTGGCCGCACCCTGGAAATACAGCGACTGATTGCCCGTTCATTACGTGCCGCGGTTGATCTTCAGGCATTAGGTGAATACACCATTACCCTCGATTGTGATGTGATACAGGCAGACGGCGGTACCCGTACCGCATCTATTACCGGCGCCTGTGTTGCGCTGGCGGACGCTCTGAATTCACTGGTCGCGGCAGGAAAACTGAAAAGCAGTCCGATGAAGGGAATGGTTGCTGCCATTTCTGTCGGTATTGTGAATGGTGAAGCGGTCTGTGATCTGGAATATACAGAAGACTCTGCTGCGGATACGGATATGAATGTTGTCATGATGGAAGACGGCAGAATGATAGAAGTGCAGGGGACGGCAGAAGGTGAACCGTTCAGCCATGAAGAGTTACTGAGCCTGCTGGCCCTGGCGCGCGGTGGTATTGATACTCTGATTGATGCGCAGAAGACTGCGTTAGCTAATTGATTTACCAGGCGACCTAAGGGTCGCTTTTTTATGTGAGGAATAAAAAAAGATGAAACCCTGGCAGCGTCAGTTTATTGAATTTGCATTAAATAAACAGGTTCTGAAGTTTGGCGAATTTACGCTGAAATCCGGCCGTAAGAGCCCTTATTTTTTTAATGCAGGTCTGTTTAATACCGGACGCGATTTGGCTCTCCTTGGCCGCTTTTATGCTCAGGCTCTGACTGATTCAGAGATTGATTTTGACCTGGTGTTTGGTCCTGCTTATAAAGGGATCCCGATCGCCACTACGACGGCCGTAGCACTGGCAGACCATCATGACAGGGATGTACCTTACTGCTTTAACCGTAAAGAAGCGAAAGATCACGGCGAAGGCGGGCTGCTGGTTGGCAGCCCGTTACAGGGACGTATTATGCTGGTGGATGACGTGATCACTGCCGGCACCGCTATCCGCGAATCCATGGAGATTATCGCAGCGAACCAGGCGACACTGGCCGGAGTCTTAATTTCTCTGGACCGGCAGGAACGTGGTCAGGGTGAGATATCCGCGATTCAGGAAGTTGAACGCGATTATCAGTGCCGGGTAATTTCTATTATTACTCTGAAAGATTTGATCAGTTATCTGGAAGAGAAGCCGGAAATGGCAAACCACCTGGCTTTCGTCCGGGCGTATCAGAAGCAATATGGTATCTGACAGTCATACAGCATAGCGGGCATCAGCCCGCTTTTTTACTGCAGTTGCAGTGCCAGTAAGGGCCAGCGAACCTCGAAATCAGCTGTTGGCCGGAAACGGAATTCAGAACGGACATAGCGAGAAAGAAGACCTTCACAAAATGCCAGAATCTGTCCGGCCAGTAAGGTTTCATCGGTCCTGAACCCTTCACCCTCACGCAGCTTTTTCTCACGCATAACCAGCCGGAGTTGTACTTCAATTCTTTCAAACAACTGGTTGATACGGTCCTGCAAACGGTCTTGTTCAAACATCAGCGCATGCCCGGTCAGAATACGTGTCAGGCCCGGATTACGCTCACCAAATCCCAGAATCAGTTGTACGATCAGTCTTAACCGTGCCTGTGTCTCTTTTTCGTCATTCAGAATAAGATTGATACGGGTAATCAGACTGTCTTCAATAAACTCAATCAGACTGTCAAACATTTTAGTTTTGCTGGGGAAATGGCGATACAGTGCTGCTTCCGATACCCCGACATTCGCGGCCAGTTTGGCGGTAGTGATACGCTGACTGCCATCACCTGATTCGAGCATTTGTGCTAATGCCTGCAAAATTTCTTCACGACGATTCCGTTTCGCGTTCTTTTTTTCTGCCATGACCTTAAAGACCCCTGAAAATCACCCTAAAATGCTGTACAGATCCACTGACACCGGCAGCGGAGCAAGGTTAGGCGGCATTATCCCGGCCGTTAACCGTATGAGCACAAAAGTGCCGGCCTTATCGTCATATCGCGAAAGGCCGGAAGATGAAAGATACAGAAATTGATGCTGACTGATTACTGGCGGCCGGAATGGCCAAAGCCGCCTTCACCACGCTCTGTGGTGGTGAATTCCTCGACCAGATTAAATTCAGCCTGAACCACAGGAACAAAAACTAACTGTGCCATGCGGTCCCCGGGCTGAATGGTAAAAGATTGTTCGCTGCGGTTCCAGACGGATACCATCAGTGGTCCCTGGTAATCAGAATCAATCAGCCCGACAAGGTTACCCAGAACGATGCCATGTTTATGGCCCAGGCCTGAGCGCGGTAAAATAACCGCAGCCAGTTGCGGATCGGCAATATAAATGGCCAGGCCGGTTGGGATAAGACGGGTTTCACCCGCAGCAATAACCATCGGTTCATCAATACAGGCACGTAAGTCCAGCCCGGCTGATCCAGCCGTAGCGTATGCCGGTAACGGAAACTCTTTTCCGACCCGCGGGTCAAGGATTTTAATGTCGATTTTTTTCATCATAAAGGCGGACTATCTCGTCTAATAATTGCTGGCCAAGGAGTGGTTTCGCACTAAGTGGTAACACTTTATCTCCTTCCTGCCAGAAAAGGTGAAGCGCATTATTATCGCTGTTAAAGCCTTGTCCGGCTTGCGATACATCATTTGCGCAAATTAAATCCAGCTGTTTTCGTTTTCTTTTCTGCCGGGCGTATTCTTCCACATTACGGGTTTCGGCGGCAAATCCGACGACATAGGGGCGTTTTTCTGTCAGCGCCGCAACGCCGGCGACAATATCCGGATTTTTGACTAACTGAAGAGTCAGTGAATCATCCGCAGAGCCCTGTTTTTTTATTTTCTCACTGGCGATAGTGGTTGCACGGTAATCTGCAACCGCTGCACTGCTGATAAAAATATGCTGCTCACAGACAGCAGACATTACCGCCTGTTGCATTTCAAGTGCGGTGCTGACGTCAATGCGTTTAACCCCTGCCGGGGTGGGTAATGATACCGGCCCTGCCACCAGGGTAACAGAGGCACCACGGCTGATTGCTGCTTCTGCAATCGCAAAACCCATTTTACCTGAGCTGTGATTGGTGAGATAACGCACCGGATCCAGTGGTTCCCGTGTCGGGCCTGCCGTGATCATAATTTTCAGATGTTGCAGGTCTGTGACAGATATCGTCTGACGGATAGCATGGCTAACGATGTCTGCCGGGTCAAGCATTCTTCCCGGGCCTATATCACCACAGGCCTGGCTGCCGCTGTCGGGTCCCCACACAACCATGCCACAGGTTTCAAGTTTACGGATATTTTCCTGTGTTATGGGTGAGCGATACATTTGCTGATTCATTGCCGGTACTATGGCCACGGGTGATGCTGTTGCCAGACAGGCGGTGGTCACCAGGTCATTCGCCATTCCGTGGCTGATCCGGGCAATGATATCGGCAGTTGCCGGAGCAATAATCACCAGGTCGGCCCATTTCGCCAGTTCAATATGTCCCATGGCGGCTTCTGCTGCCGGGTCCAGTAGGTGACTAAACACAGGGTGGCCGCTAACAGCTTGCAGGCTTAGTGGTGTGATAAATTCTCTGGCCGCATCGGTCATCATGACTCTGACATCCGCACCACGATCCCGCAGACGGCGAACCAGTTCAGGAGTCTTATAAGCTGCAATACCACCACTGACGCCCAGAAGAATTTTTTTACCCGCTAATTCCATTATTTATGCCTCATTGTTTGAGTCTGGCACCCTGAAAGCAGGCCCCGTGTCGGTATTTTATCATAATCATCGTCAGGCAAAACGGTCACTGCAGGGGCGGGGGGTATTCAGTATGATCATTCTCCGGAGATGTGCGGAGAATCATTAACCGGATGGTAAGTTACGGGGGTAGCGTCGCAGGGCTGTGATGGAGACTGAAGGTCACAGTTACGTCAGTAGTGTGATGAGGCCGGGGCTGTCACACTGTGCTTTGTTCAGGGAGAAAGCGATGATGGAACAGTTACGACCCAGAGAAAAATTAATCAGGCACGGTGCCGAAATGCTCACCGATATTGAGCTACTGGCAATATTTCTCCGAACCGGTCTGGCCGGTCGCGGGGTGATGGCCTTGTCCGAAACACTGCTTAAGCAGTTTGGCTCTTTATATGGCCTGATGACCGCCGGTAACGACGATTATCTGGCCATTCCTGGTATCGGTAAAGCAAAAATGACGCAGATCCGTGCCGTTGCCGAGCTTGGAAAACGGTTTTTCCAGGCACAGCTGGAGTCCGGTAACTTGCTGGAAAATCCGGGGATTACTTATGACTATCTGACCAGTCAGCTGGCACACCAGCCGCGTGAAGTGTTTATCGTCATCTTCCTCGATAACCAGCATCGGGTGATCTCGGTACAAAAAATGTTTTCCGGCTCGGTAAACTCGGTGGAGGTACATCCCAGAGAAATTGCCAGGGAAGCGCTCAAAAGTAATGCGGCGGCATTAATTCTGGCACATAATCACCCGTCAGGTCTGGCTGAACCAAGCCAGGCAGACAGAGAAGTGACCGGACAAATAGCAAAGGTCTGTATGTTACTGAACATACGACTGTTAGATCATCTGGTCATCGGCAAGGGACAGTATGTCTCTTTTGCTGAGCGTGGCTGGTTATAGTATGAAAATCAGCCTGTCAGCAGCGTCTCCGGGTAAAAATAATCATTTTTTAGCCGATCCCGGGAGATCTTTATCTGTTCGGGACTTGAGCGTTTGACCCGCAGAGCGTATACTACGCCACCTTTGAGAATCTCGGGTTTGGCGTTTAGGCCTGCTCAGCGGGTTCACATAGAACTCGCCTGGATGGGTTAAAAGCCTGACGAGGCGGCCAGAACCTAAGTACAAAGCTCGAGCTGATTTGATTTTTGGAGATATGACATGTCACGAGTCTGCCAAGTAACTGGCAAGCGCCCGGTGAGCGGAAACAACCGTTCCCACGCAATGAACGCGACGAAACGCCGTTTCCTGCCTAACCTGCACTCACACCGTTTTTGGGTTGAGAGCGAAAAGCGTTTTGTTACCCTGCGTGTATCTGCTAAAGGTATGCGTGTTATTGATAAAAAGGGCATCGATTCTGTATTAACAGATATGCGTGCCCGCGGTGAGAAGTACTAAGGAACTAAATCATGGCTAAAGGTATTCGTGAGAAGATCAAGCTGGTTTCTTCTGCTGGTACAGGTCACTTCTATACCACTACGAAGAACAAACGTACTAAACCGGAAAAACTGGAACTGAAAAAGTTCGACCCGGTTGTTCGTCAGCACGTAGTATACAAAGAAGCTAAAATTAAGTAATTTTAGTATTCTGAAAAAACCCGGCTCCGGCCGGGTTTTTTGTTTTCCAGGACCTGCCAGGCAATAACCCGGAATAAGGAGCTGTGATGCCTGAATTACCTGAAGTAGAAACCAGCCGCCGGGGTATTGAACCCCACCTGGTGGGCGCGACAGTATTACATGCTGTTGTACGCAATACACGATTACGCTGGCCGGTATCGCCGGAAATCTTATCCCTGAGTGATCAACCGGTACTGAGTGTACAGCGCCGGGCTAAGTACTTGCTGATAGAATTACCGGAGGGATGGATTATCATTCACCTGGGGATGTCGGGCAGTCTGAGAGTGCTTACCGAAGAACACCCCCCGGAAAAACATGATCATGTTGATTTGGTGATGAGTAACGGAAAAGTACTGCGGTATACCGATCCCAGACGCTTTGGTGCCTGGCTGTGGGCGCCGGATTTGGCTGCCAGTCGGGTGTTATCTCATCTCGGCCCTGAACCGCTGAGTGAGGCTTTCTCCGCTGGCTGGCTTCTGGAGAAATCACAACGTAAGCGCATTGCTATCAAACAATGGCTGATGGATAACAAGCTGGTGGTAGGTGTCGGTAATATTTATGCCAGCGAAGCATTATTCAGTGCCGGTATTCTGCCTGGCAGGCCTGCCTGTGACCTGACTGAAGATGAAGCTCAGGTGCTGGTGGATTCGATCAAGCAGGTGCTGCACCGTTCGATTGAACAGGGCGGAACTACATTACGCGACTTTCTGCAAAGCGATGGTAAGCCTGGTTATTTCGCCCAGCAATTACAGGTCTACGGACGGGCCGGATCGCCTTGCCTGCACTGCGGAACGGCGATCAATAGTGGCAGGCACGGGCAACGCAGTACTTACTGGTGCCCGCAATGTCAGAAATAATCGGTAGCAGGGGATCAGGACGCTAATTTTTCAAGCAGCGCCTGATGCACCGGACCGGTCACAAATCCGGAGATATCTCCGCCATGGCGGGCAACTTCTTTTACCAGCGATGATGAAACAAAGGTATATGCTTCTGCCGGGATCATAAAAATACTTTCAAGACCCGGCAGTAACTGATTGTTCATTTGTGCCAGCTGCCGTTCATAATCAAAGTCAGAGACCGAACGGACACCACGGATTAATACATTTGCCTGTTGCTGGCGGGCAAAATTGACCATCAGATCGCCAAATCCCATGACATCCACATTCTCCAGGTGTGCAGTGGCCTGCCGGGCCAGTGCGATGCGTTCCTGCAGGCTGAACATCGGTTGTTTGGTATTATTCCGGGCAATGGCCAGTATCACATGGTCAAATAAACGGCCTGCCCGGGTAACAATGTCCAGGTGCCCTAAAGTCAGTGGATCAAATGTGCCAGGGTAAATGGCCCGGGTTGTCATATTATTGTTCCCCTGGTGATGTAGTTTTATGCAATGCCCAGAGTATGGCGTATTTATTAAACGTATACTGGGCATTCACCATTGCCAGCACCCATCCCTGGCTGCCATCCAGCAAGCCAGCCCTGAGTACTGCTGTTTTCAGCCATGCTGCTGCCGTATGACTATAGACAGAAAATAAACTGCAGGGGCGCCCCTGTCTGAAACGCTGGGTCGCCCAGGCATTGGCATAGGCGAGCTGTTTTTGCTGGAAATGATGCAGATCTCTGCAGGTTAAATGCTGCAGGTCTCCTGACAGATGAACAACCCTGGCGGCGGAGTGCTCCAGAGATTCGTGAACCAGATTATCGTTATAGACAAAATGTGCCGGATATAAGCGTGTCACCCGGTCCGGGTACCAGCCGCTATGGCGCATAAAACGGCCCAGAAACCAGTTACTGCGGGCAATACTGTAGACAGTATCAGTGGCAGCCGGCTGATGCAGGATTGCCTCGATAGATTGTCTGAGCGCCGGGGTTACCCTTTCATCAGCATCAATCATCAGTATCATATCGCCGGAGGCATATTGCTGAGCGTGCTGACGTTGCAGGCCGTAGCCCGGCCACTGGCCACTGTGGAACACTTTTGCGCCAGCCTGACGGGCAATATCACAGGTCTGGTCTGAACTGCCAGAGTCGAGGACGATGATTTCATCGGCCCAGTTTACAGATTGCAGGCAGTCAGGAAGTAACTCTGCTTCATTTTTGGTGATCATTACCACCGAAAGTTTCTGGCGTGTACTCATCAGTGTGTCCGTGGCGGAAGATAAGGTTCAAGTAACTCCAGCAGCCGTTGTAATGCCCCCTGGTTCTGACGCAGCACTTCTACCGCATGATGCCCATAGTAACGGCGATAGTCATCATCCTGAAGCAGGATACTGACTTCTTTGGCCAGTGACTTACTGTCAGTCACGGTGATCAGACCTTGTGCCTCTTCAAGCTTGCTGCAGATATCTTTAAAATTCCAGGTATGGGGCCCCATCAGGACCGGCAAGGCATGAGCGGCAGGTTCCAGAGGATTATGTCCGCCACGCTCTGTCAGGCTCCCGCCGACAAAAGCCAGATCAGCGATCCCATATAGCAGCATCAGTTCACCCATGGTGTCGCCAATCACAACCTGAGTTGTGGCGGAAGGCACCTGGCCGCTACTACGGGTGATATAACTAAAGCCGGCTTTTTGTGTCAGTGCTTTAGCATCCGAAAAACGCTCCGGATGGCGGGGTACCAGAATCAGTAGCAGGTCCGGAAACTGATTCAGTAGCTGGCGGTGACTGTCCAGAATGATACTTTCTTCCCCGTCATGGGTACTGGTGGCTATCCATACCGGACGGTGGGGTGCCCACTGGCTGCGCAGAGTGACTGCTTTAGCCGCCAGTTCCGGGGTAACGGAAATATCAAACTTCAGGCTGCCGGTAACGGCTAAATGGTTGCGCTTTAACCCCAGCGCGACGAAACGTTCACCGTCTCCGGTATTTTGTGCGGCGATCAGACTGATACTCTGCAGCAGGCGCTGCATAAACGTGCCGAGTTTTTTATAACCACGAAATGAACGTTCAGAAAGGCGGGCATTGGCAATCACTAAAGGAATATTTCTCTGATGCAGGATATGGATCAGCCCGGGCCATAATTCGGTTTCCATGATAATCATCATGCGTGGCCGTACGGTATCGAGGAAGCGGTGAGTTGCGCCGGGTAAATCATAAGGTAAATAGACATGGTCAACATCATTACCAAATGCCGATTTGGCACGCTCTGAGCCCGTGGGTGTCATGGTGGTTACGGTAATCGGTAACGACGGGTAACGGTAACGTAATGCCCTGACCAGCGGCACCGCTGCCAGTGTTTCCCCGACAGAAACTGAGTGTAATACGATCCCCTCCGGTCTGACTTTGCCTGCACAAAATCCATAACGTTCCGCCCAGCGTTTACGGTACGCCGGCGCTTTACGACTGCGGAGAAGTAATCGAACCCAGATAACGGGCTGAATCAGGTAAAGAAGTGTCTGGTATACACGCAACAGCATTATGTGAATATCGGCTTGGAATTTTGCGGAAATAGTAGCATAAATGGCGTGGATTAGGTACGTGAAGGGCGGATACCCCCGGTAGCCTGTACCCGGGGGAACGGTAAGCCGGATAATGCTTTGCCGCGGTTAACGTTACTCAGCTGAGAGTAATTGTTCGTAGAGAGAGAATAGCTGCTCCGACAAGTGGGCCGGTGTGTATGGCAGGATAGTTTCCCTTGCCTGCTTACCCATCGGTGAATCCGGGCCGCTGGCAGGCAATTGTTTTATTGCCTCAGTCAGGGCCGGTATATCCAGCGCATCGGTGACGAATCCATTGTCACCGTGACGGATAAATTCCGCGCCTCCGCAATGCGTGCTGGTAATGACCGGCAGCCCGCAGGCCATCGCTTCTAAAATAACATTCGGGAACGGATCATACAGTGTCGGGAGTAATAAACCGTCGGCCAGCTGGTAAAAAGGTAATGTCTGTGGCTGCATTCCCGCGAAATGGATCCGTTGCCCGCATCCGAGATGTTGTGCCAGCTGATGATAACGCTGCTCAGTTTTATCCCGGCCAATGACCAGTAAATGACTGTCAGTGCCTGAAATAGCTTCGATGGCGGCTTTCAGTCCTTTCCTTTCAAATCCCGATCCGACAAAAATCAGGCAGTGGGCATCCTGTGGAATACCGTGCTGCTGACGCAGTACCTGTCTCTGTGATGCCTCTGCAGGGCAGAACTTCTGATGGTCGATCGCATTATAAATAACATGTATTTTTTCGGCGGGGACGGCGAAATCTTCAATAATTTCGCGTTTTACCATTTCGGCATTGCAGATGACGGCTTTCAGGTGCGGCGAGGTATACATTTCATATTCTGCCTGCATAACATAGCGGTGATAGCTGTCGGTAAATAACCGGCGCTGTTTCCAGCCAGACAGAATGCGCGAGCGTTGCAACAGCCAGCGCCTATGAACTCCGTCGCCGGCACGATAGATATCACAGCCTGCAATACGCTCATGGCTTTGAACAATATCAAACCCCTGCTGCTGCCACAGCTTCCGGGCTGCTCTGGCGAATCCCCGTTCGCGGCTGATACGTCCCCATTTCATCGGGTTACAGATATGAATATGCCAGTCGGGATGTGTATCGCCCTGCCATTGGCGGGTGATGACATTCAGTTCCATCGCTTTATGGTTCAGGGCTTCCAGTGCCCGTGAGACAAAACGTTCAGCGCCGCCATCCGGCCGGTATTTCTGACGGACAATTGCCAGTCGTATTTTCTTCATTTCAGCAGTTCCTGTGCCGGAGTAAGAACGGCCTGAACAGGAATTAAATCCAGGTAACGTTCTGAAGTATCAGTATTAATTTCATCAGGGTCCGGTAACGGCCCAAAATCTCCGGCCCACAGTGTGACACCTTTACCTTCCCATGGGTGCCAGAGAGTCAGTTTTGACGGACCGAACAGAGCCACATAGGGGGTGTTTAATGCGGCGGCCATATGCATGGGTACTGAATCGACACCGATGAACAATGCTGCATGATCAATCAGTGCAGCCAGTTGTGGCAGTGTCATTTTCCCCGCCAGAGAGATAATGTTTTCTCCCCGGCTCATAGAGAGTATCCGGCCGACCATTTCCATTTCAGCATTATCAGGGCCAGAGGTTAATACGACGGTAGTGCCATCCGCCGCCAGCTGAGTGATAAGACGGGCCATTTTTTCTTCCGGCCAGCATTTAAAGAACCATCTGGAGGTCGGATGTACCACAATATATCGTCCACCGGCATGTTGTTGTCGCAGGTGTTGCTGAATATATTCCCTGTCTGAGGCAAGGTAATGCATGGTGGCTTTGGTACTGATCTGTGTCAGGTTCAGCGGTGCCAGCAGTGAAAGATTTTGCTCAACCGTATGTAACTCCTGATGGTCAGTGATCGGGACCAGCTGCGTATGACAATGACGCCACAGCACCCCCTCGCGCTTCGGGAAAGCAAACCCGAGGCGTTGTCTGGCAGCGGTGAAACGGGTGAGCAGGGCACTACGCCACTGGTCTGCAAGATTGATCACCAGATCATAATGCCGGGATCTGAGTGTACGCAGTAGCCGCCATTCATGGCCAATATGGCGTAGCGTGCCTTGTTTTTTCCAGCGTCTGTCTATAAAAAAACAATTTGAGATCAACGGATTATTTACCAGCATGGCCTCGGTTTCTTTATACAGCAGAACATCTATTTCTGCCTCAGGGTGATTTTTATGCAGCGATTCTATTACCGGAGTAATTAACAACATATCACCGTGATGGCGTAATTTAATGATAAGTATTCTCTTCGGGGATAAGGCTGATACTGACGTATGACTCATACCTGTCACTTATGTTAAATTTAAAAACGCAGGCCAGGCTATCTGGCTGATGAAAATAACGGCTATTGGTGCCCGTGCTATATCCGCCCCGGAGTTTTGCCACTCATTGGTATGCAGCGTCCGGCAGGATGAAGACTTATTATCAGCACAACGATAAACCGGATTTGCTTCAGCCACACTGTAACAAATAAATATGACGGCTGGGATGAAATCCTGTTACCGGCCATGAATATTGCCGCTCACCATCAATATTCTTCCGGCGCAGCGTTATCTGAAAAATTCTGAATATGAGGTTGTTATAAGTCGTTTTTGCTACCGGTACTCAGGCAGGCAATCAAAATGATTTCGCACGCACAAAACATACCGTCAGTCAGTTCATCACTGGTGGTACTATTGTCCCGAATATTTCAGCAAATAGAAATGACGGCCCTGCATGCGCGAACGTTAATCACGTCAGCTAAGCGTGAACAATCCCGGGAATAATCATAAAAGGGGCGAAAGCACCGCTTTTATTTGAATTATCAGAGCGTATGCACTTACTTCACACTAACAGGATCAAGCTAGTTAAACATGAGAGAGAGTAAGAAGAAGAAGATTGGTCTGGTGGATCTCTGGCTGAGTCTTTTCCATCGTCATTCCCTGGGCACTGACGAAAAAAGACGTCAGCTGGCACAACGGACATTCAACAGTATTCTGGTGTATTCCACGACCGCACTGGGGGATTATATGTTTAATTCGCCGGCACTGAGGGCTATCCGTCAGCGTTATCCGCAGGCCCATATTGTTCTGGTCGCCCATCCGAAATATAAGCAATTACTTACCCACCGTGACTTCTGCGATGATGTGTTGTTCTGGAATAACAAATTCAGCACAGTCACCGAATTTGCCCGCCGCGCAAAAGTATTTGCTCCGGAAATGGCGATAATGCTGCACTCTCACCTGCCTTATGATGTCCTGAGCGCTGCGATGAGTGGTTGCCGGTATCTGGTTCGGGATAATTACGGTAAAGATATTGGCAGGCTATCCCGCTGGCTGACATTCGGGCTTGACCAGTGTCCGGGGCATATTATTAACCGGAAAATGCAGCTGGTGTCAGCCCTGGGATGTAACACCGACAATGTGGATATGGCGGTGCCCTGCGACTATACCCCTCAGGCAAAAGATGCCGGGATATATCGCGTTGGTTTTCAGCTGGGAGCATCAACAAAAATTCGCTGCTGGCCGCCGCAGTATTTTGCCGGACTGGCTGAGCGGATTGTTCATCAATACCCGGGCACTGAGATTGTCCTGATTGGGTCACCGGCTGAAGTTTCTCTGGCGGAGGAAGTATTCGCCTGCGCCAGCCCCGACGTTAAAACGGCGATAACCAGTTATGTAGGAAAAACCAGTTTACCGGAGCTGTTAGGGATTATCTCTTCAATGGATATCCTGGTGACCGGGGATACCGGTCCTTTACATCTGGCGCTCGCACTTAAAACACCGACCCTGAGTTTGTTTGTCAGTGAGTCTCCGCACAGCAGTGGCCCCTATCAGGATAAGCACTTACATCGTTATATCTATTTACCGATGGAGGATCCCCGGGTGACCGATCAACAGGAACCACTGAGAGCGATACCTGTTGAGGATGTTTTCGGGATGCTGGTCAGGATGAAAGAGACTCACCAGCCACAGGACAAAAGCTGAAGCATTAACCGGGTATCAGTCCGAGGTAATGCTGACAAACAGTATTCAGCTGATAATTTTTCAGGGCATCAGGCGTTATTGTCACCGGGTGATTATCTGTTTGTCTGATTTTTTCGGCTAATGATTCTGCTGTCAGATCAGCCAGACCTGCAGACAATGCCCCGGTTAATATTTCTGCCGGCCCGCCCGGACAACGGGTACTGACGACCTGGGTTCCGCAAATCAATGCTTCTGCCAGTACATTACCAAATCCCTCACTGTCGGAACTCAGAATCAGCATCCGGGCGTTTTTTATCCAACAATACGGATTACTTTGAAATCCCCGGAATATCACCCTGTCGTGGATGCCGAGTTCCTGCGCCAGATTTTTTAATTGCTGCATACGTTCAGGAGAACCTTCACCCAGTAGCACCAGGGGCCATTGCAGACCGCTTAAGGCGTAGGCTTTTAGCAGGCGGTCATGGCGTTTTACGGTATGAAAACGGCCGACATGCAGCAGGAAACTTTTTTCCGGTAACGGGACTGGCGCGGCTGCAGACCGCAAAATATCTTCAAAATCAAAAGGGTTAGCGATAACGTCCTGTCTTTTTGGCGTTACCGAAAATTGATGACAGAGGTCTTCGACAACATACTGTGACACACCAACGATATTGCGTTTCTGGTAAACCCGGTGAATTTTTTTTGCCTTTAACCAGCGGGAAAAACCGGTACGGTGACCAAGATAAGCACTGGAGAAAACTCCATGCAGGCAGAACCAGGTTTTTTGCGGATCAATGACTTTACTACGGCGTACAATACGGTCAGTTTTATGTAAATGAGAGATAACCAGGTCTGCCTGACCAGCACTGGTAGTCAGTTGGCGGAATGCATTATCGAGTGCCGCCGCGCGACGGGAAAGTTCGGTGAGCTTACGCCAGGGGGCGCGGGAGCTGTCGGTAATCACCCGATAATCAATCCCCTCAGGTAGTGTATAATCACATACTTCACGTAACGAAAGCAGGGAAACCCGGTGTCCCAGCCCCAGCAATCCGCGGGCGAGTGTTAATACGACTTTTTCAGCACCGCCGCCGGGCAGGCCATCAATAATCATCGCGATATGACGTTGTGACACTACAGATATCCTTCTGATAAGAAAACGTACAGAGATAACAAACGGGCTGAGAGTGTAATGCTGATAGCCGATTCGGGTCGGCGCTCTTGCGAATATATGTAAAAATAACAGAAAAACCTTCAGGTAAACATCAGAGATAACCTATGACCAAACCGGCTTTTCTTATCACAATCGATACTGAAGGTGACAACCTTTGGCAAAATCACCGCAATATCGCTACAGAAAACACCCGTTTTTTGCCACGTTTTCAGGCGTTGTGCGAAAAGTATCAGTTTAAACCTACATGGCTGACGAACTATGAGATGGCGAGGGATCCGGCTTATGTCGAATTTGCCAGAGACGTTATTACCCGACAGCAGGGTGAGGTGGGTATGCACTTACATGCCTGGAACAGCCCGCCGGAATACCCTCTGACCGATGATGACTGGAAGTGGCAGCCTTACCTGATCGAATATCCGGATGATCAGTTAATCGCGAAAGTCCGGTTTATGACCGAATTACTGGAAGAATCTTTCCAGACACCAATGCGTAGTCATCGTGCCGGCCGCTGGGCATTTGACGAACGCTATGCGGCGATCCTCAGTAAACTTGGTTACTGTGTTGACTGTTCGGTGACCCCGCGGGTGAACTGGGCATTTAATTCCGGTGCGCCACAGGGTAACGGTGGTACCGATTATACGCATTTTCCGCGGCAGGCTTATTTTATTGATCCGGAAGATATCTCCAGGCCAGGCAGCCACGGACTGCTGGAAGTTCCGATGAGCACAGACTATAAACATTCTCCGATGGTTACCCGTCTGAAACAGGGAGTGGATAAATTACGAGGCAGGCACCGTTCACCGTCGGTGTATTGGCTGCGACCTTCACGTGATAATTTACCGGCGATGAAACGGGTGGTTGAGAGGAATCTGGCGGCTGGTAGCGATTATGTCGAGTTTATGCTGCACTCTTCCGAGTTTATGCCAGGCGGTAGTCCGACCTTTAAAACCGCAGCAGATATTGAGGCCCTCTATGCTAACCTTGAACAATTATTCAGCTGGCTGCATAGCCGGACGACCGGAATGACGCTGTTCGAATACTATCAGTCTTATATAACGCGGCAGGCTGAATCGCCTCGCAGTATTCGCCGGTGAAACCATAACGGGCCGGTATTAGCTGCGGTGCTCATTTTAGTTACAAAATTATCTGATTTTCTGACAGGCTGTTGAAGATTATCCTGTGGTTGTCCGTATAAAATATCAGCCACAGTCTCTGTCAGGAAAATCTGTCACGGACATCCCGTTACTCCGACTGAGCAGGTAACCGTAATCAACATGAATAATTTTTTTACCGCACTTTCCTCTCGCTTTCCGTTATCTCTGCAAAAAAGTCTTCGCAATGATTTTTTTCCGGTAATCTGTTTTTTACTGGCTGCCGCATCCGTTGTTTTGACGCTGGTGGATACAGCGCTGGCCAGAAACTGTTTTTTTATTTCCGGTTATATTGCACTGGTGGCCATATGTGTTGATATCAGACATCTGCGTCGTTATCCGGGGATAATTTCTTTGATGCTGATTTTACTGGCATTAGTAAAAATTTTCTGGTTTCTGATCTTTTACGGTGATGCGGCTGTGGCAAATATGTATAACGCCTATTTGCAGGCAGGGAAACGATTATTTTTCGCTGCAGTGATTATGATGTATCTGATGAAAAACAGTCACCGAATCCCGGCAAAACGGTCACTGATAAAAACAACGCTCTGGCTGGCATTTCTGCTGACATCCCTGATTGGTATTGTCCAGGTGTGGCACGGGATGGACCGAATTGAATTCAATAATACCCGTTCAACGGATGCCTCATATATGTAC
The DNA here is from genome assembly GCF_018257595.1 of Tatumella sp. JGM94. Classification (NCBI taxonomy): domain Bacteria; kingdom Pseudomonadati; phylum Pseudomonadota; class Gammaproteobacteria; order Enterobacterales; family Erwiniaceae; genus Tatumella; species Tatumella sp. JGM94. Next base: position 29,349 of record NZ_JAERJN010000017.1, read on the forward strand.
TCCTGTATCAGTCTGGCACTGGCTTTTCTGGTATTATCTCAGGGATCTGTTCGGGGGTATCTGCAGGCATTTATTATTTTTCTGTGTTCATACTGGTTAATCCTGCATACAGGAACCCGTTCCGCCATTGTATTGCATCCGCTTATTTTTCTGGTGTGTCTGCTGGTGAATTCACACTCACGGCATAAGTTAAAAGTACTGTCAGTAGCCTTGCTGACGTTGGCTTGCCTGGTATTTTTATTCCGCGGGGAAATTTCTGAGCGGGTGCATTCCACGGAAAACGATCTCAGTGTTTACCGGCAAAGTAACGGTAATGATGCAACATCGTTAGGTACCCGTCTGGCAATGTGGCAGGTCGGACTGGCGGTATTTAAACACCACCCATGGGGTATGAGCAAAGAGCAGCGTTACCAGTATATGAGTTCTTATGTCGCTCAGCATGGCACAGATCAATCTGCTCTCGACTATGCGATGGTTCATTTACATGATGAAAGTATCGAAACAGCGAGTCAGCAAGGGATTATCGGTCTGACAGTATTATGGGCTTTTTATCTGACGCTGTTTTATCAGGCAGTAAAGTGCAGGAATACACTATTACTGCTGACATTGCTGTGCCTGGCGGGATACGGTCTGACGGATGTCCCCTTGATCAGTCGTGAACAGACGATTTTCTTCGGGTTAATGATTACACTGTCTTGTCTGTGTGCTGTCGGGGGACAGGTTCAGAAATCTCAGCAGGTCTGAGATATTGTTTCAGTGCGCCGGCGATAGCCTGTGGCTCTATGTCGGCGACACTGTTCTTATCAGTGATGATCTGGACTGAGGGCTGAAAGCCAGGTGCCCAGACTTTATTATTGATCAGTCCCCCGTCAATTATTTTACTTTTATATAAAGCGATAAGCGGAGTCTGGTAAGCGCAGGCAACATGCACCCATGATGTATCGGGGGAGATAAGCAGTCTGGCACGCTGAACCAGAACTACCGCACTCCAGAAAGAATCACAGGGATTTTTTATCGCAGTGACAGGGATTTCTGTGGCGGCCAGTAAATCAGGCGGGCCAATGACGATGACCTGAAGTTCAGGCGCGATTTGGTTCACCATCCGGGTAAAAGCGGAGATCTGCTGCGGTGACAACATCCGGTCTTTGCTGGCGGCGAAAGGATTCAACACCACGATCGCATCCGATGGCAGTGAGTGTATAAAAGCGTCTGCCTCACGCCGTGAAATATCCGGAACCTGTAACTGATAACGATAAGTGTCCGATGGCAGGCCGAGCATGGCTAATACTTTTTTATAGCGGGTGGTGATGTGCTGGTCGATAGCCGTATCAGTGACATTCTGGTCATAACGACAGAACTGAGGCTTATTAAAACCAAGTGTATGACGGGCATTGATCAGGCTGATAAAGCTGTAATATACCGGTGATAAATAATCACCGAAATCGATCACTAAATCATATTTCTGTCGGCGTAATTGACAGCCAGTCTGCAGGATCTGCAGAATTTTCTGCGGGTATAAAAATATCGCTGAAACCTGTGGCAGGGACTCAGCAATAAATGCGTTGGCATTGCCTGCCACGACATCCACCCGGAGACCTGCACTATGCAGTTGGTCAAACAGGCCGGTCGAGACAATCATATCGCCAATTTTATTGTCATCACGGAGTACCAGAACCTTTTTAATCGCTTTCAGGTCCGGCGCTGTCGGGCGACAGGTCATATCAAACATCATACACACCAGCTTCAGCTTCAGCCGGCGAAGCAGATGGTTTTTTTGCCGGTTCCAGTACTTTACTTTCTTCCACATGGTTATCGGTTACTCTTAATAAAGTACATAATGACTGAACCCGGCGATGTCTGTGACAGAGGCGAAGTTAGTCTGAGTCATCGGCTAATCGTTTTATTTGCTGATCAACCTTAGCAGCTGAAATATCACTCATACGGTCACCCGTTTCCGGTCTTAAGGCAATCTGGTTTTTCCCGTAACCGCCTATCAGCCCCGGGTCTGTCGGGCCATAAAGAGTGATGTTCGGCCTGTCCAGTGCTGCGGCCAGATGGCTCAGTCCGGTATCGACAGAGACAATGACTTTTGCACCCGCCAGTTCCCGCGCAACTTCTGCCAGTGACAGCCGTGGCAGTACTTCAGCCTGTGGCTGTCCTTCTGCCAGCCGTACGGCACGCTGGTATTCTGCTTCGGTCCCCCAGGGCAGCTTTATGCAATAGCCCCTGGCCGCGACCCGCTCAATAAGTTCACGCCAGTGCTGCTCAGGCCAGTGCTTATTATCCCGGGTGGTCGCATGCAGGAATACCATATAGCGTCCTGCATCGGCGGGAAGGTGATGAATAAAATGGCCTGCGATTGCGTAGTCACCACGGCCCGCCGGTTTTTCATACCCGAGACTTTTGGCAAACAAATCCCGGATTCGTTCAACCGCATGTTGCTGCTGGCCGATAACATGTCGCTTGTCATACCACCAGCAGGCAAAAGGTTCACGGATACTGTTTCTGTCCGCTCCGTGTTTTTCGCCGCGGGCCAGCCGGGTAACCAGGGCTGCACTTTTAATCAGCCCCTGGGCATCAATCACCATATCGTACTGGCGCTGGCGCAGTTGTTGCTTAAACCGGAAACGCTCTTCCCGTTGTTGCAAGCCAAACCAGTGCTTACGCCAGCGACGGATAGCAACGGGTAATACCTGATCCACTGCCGGGTGCCACCCGGGGATCTGCGCAAAATTTTCTTCAACTACCCAGTCAAACCGTATTCCGGGAATTGCCTGCATTGCATCGGTCAGAGCAGGGAGAGTATGGATCACATCTCCCATCGAGGAAGTTTTAACTATCAGGACCTGCATTCATTCTCCTGCGTGGGGGCCAGTAATATGGTGAGTTCATCCATAACACGCGCAGGTTTTATATCAATCAGACTCTGATGATAACCAAGGTCTGCTTCGCCTTTTCGGATTTTATGATAGCCTGAAATCAGGCGAATAATACGAGCCTGATTGGATAATGGCGGTGTAAAGTCAGGACTGCTGGGGCCATATAATGCGATTAATGGCCGGTGTAACGCCGCAGCAATATGCATCAGACCAGAGTCGTTACTGACAACGGCAGTACAGCTGGCGAGTAAGATGACCGCCTGTTCCAGCCGTGTTTTACCGGCCAGGTTATAGCAGCAGGCAGCATCTGCTGTGTCCAGGCTCTGGAGAATATCTTCGCCGGTTTGGTAGTCTTTCTCTGAACCGAACAGCAGGATACGGTAGCCTTTCGCGATCAGTTTTTGTGCCAGTGCCGCATAGTGATAATGAGGCCAGCGTTTTGCCGGACCAAACTCAGCGCCGGGGCAAAAACCGATCAGCGGGCGATCGGCCGGCAGAGAGAAAAGGCTGGCGGTCCCGGTTTTTTCTGCTTCAGTGACACTCAGTTGCGGCCACAATAATGGCCGGGGCAATGCTGCCGCCGATGTGACTTGTCCCGCATCATAAGCCAGCGCTACGTAGCGTTCGACCATCAACGGGAAGGCGGCTTTATCCAGTATCCGGGCATCGTTAAGCAGGCCGTAACGCATTTCACCCCGCCAGCCAATCCGTTTTTTGATTCCGGCGAAGAAAGGTACCAGTGCTGACTTAAACGAGTTCGGTAACACGTAAGCCCGATCGTAACGACTTTCACGCAGTGAACGGCCAATCTGTCGACGTTCTTTTAAGGCCAGAGCCCCGTGACCAATCGGCATGGCGATAGCCTGATTGACCTCGGGCATTCTGGATAATAATGGCCGGCACCACCCCGGAGCCATTACGTCAATCGTGGCGTCCGGGTATTGTGCTTTAAGTGTGCGATAAAGACTTTGTGACATCATCATATCGCCAACCCATGAAGGGCCAATCACCAATATTTTCATCGCCGGAAAATCTCTTATGCTTTGTTATTCAGCCATGCCATATATTCAGCCACACCTTCAGCGACTGTTTTAAACGGTTTGTCATAGCCGGTTGCACGCAGGTTGGTGAGATCTGCCTGAGTGTAAGCCTGATAGCGGCCTTTCAGTTTTTCCGGGAACGGAATATATTCCACTTCGCCGGTGCCATGCCATGCCAGTACCGCATCAGCGACTTCCTGGAACGACTCAGCACGGCCGGTACCACAGTTATAGATCCCTGATATATTATTTTCCCAGCACCACAGGTTAACCGCAGCAACATCCTGTACGTAGATGAAATCACGCTGGAAGTTTTCGCTGCCATCAAATAATTTAGGGTTTTCACCGTTGGTGATCTGTGTGTTCAGGTGGAAGGCAACACTGGCCATACTGCCTTTATGACCTTCACGCGGACCGTACACGTTAAAATAACGGAAGCCACACACCGGAGATTCTGCCTCTGGCAGAATACTGCGAACGTAATGGTCAAACAGCATTTTGGAGTAACCATAAACATTTAGCGGGGCTTCATATTGGCGCTGTTCGATAAAGTTATCGTTCCGTCCGCCATAGGTCGCTGCAGAAGAGGCATACAGGAAGGGGATCTGGCGCTCGAGACAGAAGTGCAGCAGCTCTTTTGAATACTGATAGTTATTATCCATCATGTATTTGCCATCCCATTCGGTCGTGGAAGAGCATGCACCCTGATGGAAAACGGCCTCGATCGGCCCGAAATCATCACCTGCCAGTACACTGACAAGAAACTCTTCTTTATCCATGTAGTCGCTGATATTCAGGTCTGCCAGGTTGGCAAATTTAGTACCATCTTTCAGGTTATCTACCACCAGAATGTCCGTATAACCGCGGTCATTCAGTGCTTTTATTATATTGCTGCCGATCATGCCGGCGCCACCAGTAACGATAATCATAAGCCTGCCCTTAAGTGAAGACGTGAAGTATGGAATACCACGTTTATATCGCGCGATCATATCATTTCACGCTCAGTAAAGGCAGAGTCTGTTATTTCGGGAAACAAGCTTCAAACGTTCTGCAACATATTTTGGTATATTCAGTCAGCTGGCCACCTGTTGTGTGACTGAATATTTTTCAGAGAGGTATCGCAGAGGGAATACAGGCCATTGTTCTCCGCAGAAAAGAATGGCCGTTACCGGTCAGAATATGCTTTTTATATCCTGTATAAACTGGCTGTTTTTAATACTGGTATAAATCATTGCTATACCGGCTGAAGGCAGCAATGGGGAAGGTGCGTGGCGGGTACGGCATTGTGCAGTTAACCCGGCATGAGTTACCGTATTTTCCCTGGTCACGGCAGGTTTTTTTACCCCATGACTGGCGGAGGAGTGCGGGGTGTCATTAAGCAGCTGACTGGGGCGTACCAGCGTGATATCGGCAGGCAGATCCGCCAGCATCTGCTGTAAGACTCTGACGGTCGCGGGGTGCGGGTGGCCGATGGCAATGGCTGAACCATTACGCCTGGCCAGGTTTACGGCGCGAAGAAACTGCTTACGGATATCGGCATCATTCTGTGTATCATCAAGAAAGACTTTGCGTTTCAATACCCTGACGCTGGTGCCTTGAGCGGCGTTTACCGACTGACTATTACCTATGGTCATACTGTCCAGGAAATAGAAGTTATAGTGATTCAGGACCTGCATCACTTTAATCATACCGGGCAGACTGGACGTCATTTTACTGCCCATATGGTTGTTCAGACCGACAGCATAAGGGACATGGCTGACCGCCAGCTGAATGATACGGGTAATTTCAGCGCTGCTCATCTCCGGAGTGAGGGTGTTTTTTTCCAGAGGTTGTTTACTCAGAGGGGCCATGGGTAAATGGATCAGCACTTCATGGCCGGTCTGATGTGCTTTTATTGCCATTTCACGGGCATGGGTGGCATCCGGTAATACGGCGACAGAAACCGCTGCAGGCATCTGTAATACCTGATTTTCTTCTTTTGGCCGGTAACCAAAATCGTCAATAACAATAGCCAGTTTAGCAGCAGAAGCGGCCTGACAAATCAGCAGACCACTGATGAACGCGACAATCTTCAGACGATGCAGCACAATTATTTCCCTAACCAGCTGAGAGGGTTTACAGCCTGCCCCTGGCGGCGGATCTCAAAATACAGTGACGGTATACCGCGTCCGCCACTGGTTCCCACCAGAGCGATAGGCTGGCCTGCCCTAACCTGAGCACCCACATTAACCAGAGCACTCTGGTTGTAACCATACAGAGTCATATCACCCTGACCATGTTCAATAACAATCACCAGGCCATAGCCCTGTAACCAGTCAGCCATGATAACCCGCCCGTCGGCAATTGCTCTGACATCGGTACCTTCAGGTGCGGCGATGACTAACCCCTTCCAGCGTAGCTCACCCTGCAGTGTTTCTCCAAACCGGTGTAACAGTTTTCCCTGAACCGGCCATGGATATTGTCCGGCCGGCCGGCCCAGGCCTCCGGTACGGGCCATCAGCTCTTGTTCACCTTCCGTAGGACGATAAGTTGACCCTTTGGCGCGGGCCTGTGCCTGGCGTTGTCTGACCTGTTCAGCTTCCCGGGCTTCCTGTTCGGCGCGTGCTTTGGCTATCTGTTCTGCACGGGCTATTTTTTCCTGTAAACGGCTTTCGTTCTGGCGCATTTCAACCAGGTCTGCCTGGTCTTTTTCCAGTGAAGACTCCAGCACACTGAGTGTTTTCTGGCGGGCGGATTTTGCCTGCTCCAGACGGGTTTTTTGTGCCTGTTGCTGGCTCAGTAATTGCTGTTGCTGCTGTTGTTTCTGCAGCTGGATCGTTTTCTTTTCCGCCAGTTCTGCCCGGGTCTGTTTCAGTGATTCAATGTTCTGCTGGCGTGCCTGATTCAGATAGGTGAAATAGGTCAGTATCCGGTCATTTCGCTGACCAGCTTCACCACTGAGCAGCAGTTCAATACCACTGTGTTGTCCCTGGCGAAATGCTGCGTCCAGCTGTTGTGCAAGAAGACTTTCTTCCCTGGCCTGGCGTTGTTCCAGTTGCGCGATTGATCGGGCAAGGGCCGCGATATCGCGGTTAATACCTTCAAGCGTGGTTTGCGTCTGACGTAATTGCCTGCTGGCCTGAGCAATGATTTTTTCCTGACTCTGCAGCTGATCCAGTAAGTTACTGCGCTGAATTTTTTGCGAACGGACACTCTTCTCTTTATTCGCAATGTCCTGCTGTATAGATTTGAGTTGCGCTTTATTATCGTCAGCAGCATGGGCGGTAAAAGACAAGCACAATATGCCCGCACACAGCAGGCCAGAGGCCAGTGTCGGTCGCTCCCTGCGTGGTTTCGGTGACGGGGAAGCGTTGTCTGGCAAAATACAGGGAACAGGCATTTTTTTCGTCATAGGGCGGTGATTATTTCACGATGCATAGTTGCTTTCCAGCCTCCCGGAAGGGATTTATAGTTTGTATCCGGCATTAATGGCATAATCAGACAACAGGTAAGGTCTGAGTGCCAGAACTCAGCATCTGTCAGGTAAAATGACGCATAAATCACGCCTTCCCGTGTTTAGTGTCTGTACATGCCTGGCTGCGCAGGTATACTCAGAATCCTTATATTATCTTATTTTTGTCCGGTCTGGAGTTGTTACCCCCCATGCAAGATATTATGGAATTTGCACGCAATCACCTGGTCCTGTGTTTGGCCTGGGTCGCTTTACTGGTTCTGGTGATTGTTACTACTTTTAAGGGGCTGTTTTCTAAAGTTAAAACAATTAGCCGCAGCGAAGCGACTAATCTGATTAACAAACAAGATGCAGTAGTTGTTGATGTGCGCTCACGCGACGATTTCCGCCGCGGGCATATCTCAGGTGCTGTGAACCTGGCTGCGGCAGAGATTAAGAAAGGCCACCTGACTGAACTGGAAAAATTCAGAAACCAGCCGGTGATTGTTACCTGTGCGACCGGACAGTCTTCCGGTGAAGCTGCCGGGCAGCTGAGCGCGGCAGGTTTTGCAAACGTATCCGTGTTAAAAGACGGTATCAGTGGCTGGAGTGGTGAAAATCTTCCGCTGGTTCGCGGTAAATAAATTATCAGAGGTGCTGACAATGCCAGTAATTGATATTTACACTAAGCAGACCTGCCCGTTTTGCCATCGTGCAAAAGCACTGTTAGAGAAAAAAGGCGCAGCGTTTAATGAGATTGCTATTGATGGCGATGCCGAAAAGCGTGCGGGGATGATAGAGCGCAGTGGCCGCAGCACGGTACCTCAAATTTTTATTGACGGAAAACATATTGGTGGTTGCGATGACCTGTATGCCCTTGAGGCAGAACACGGTCTGGACCCTTTATTGCAAGCCTGAGTTTCAGGTGAAACAAATTTCAACTTAACAGGACCAAGTACCATGTCAGAACAAAATAACAGCGAAATGACGTTCCAGATCCAACGTGTTTATACAAAAGATATTTCTTTTGAAGCGCCTAATGCTCCTCAGGTTTTCCAGAAAGAGTGGGAACCTGAAGTGAAACTGGATCTGGATACAGCATCCTCACAGCTGGCTGACGGTATTTATGAAGTCGTTTTACGTGTCACTGTGACAGCGACCGTGGGTGAAGATACCGCGTTTCTGTGCGAAGTCCAGCAGGCAGGGATCTTTACGATTTCCGGCATTGAAGGGACTCAGATGGCCCATTGTCTGGGAGCTTACTGCCCGAATATCCTGTTCCCTTATGCACGTGAGTGTATTTCTGGTCTGGTTTCCCGCGGAACCTTCCCGCAGCTGAACCTGGCTCCGGTGAACTTTGATGCATTATTTATGAACTACCTGCAGGAACAGGAAGGTAGTGCTCCGCAGGAAGCCTGATGAGTAACCGCAGCAATTCTGTCAGTGTTATCGGTGCCGGTTCTTACGGCACCGCTCTGGCCATTACGCTGGCGCGTAATGGCCATCCGGTCGTTTTATGGGGGCATAATCTTCAGCATCTTGAACGGCTGCAGGCTGATCGCTGTAACACTGAATTTCTTCCTGATGTCGTATTTCCCGATAATCTGGTGATTGAGTCCTCTCTGGCACAGGCTATTGCCGCCAGCCAGGATATCCTGGTCGTGGTACCCAGCCATGTATTTGGTGACGTTCTGGCACAAATACAGCCTTGTCTGGAGTCTGATTCACGTCTGGTCTGGGCAACGAAAGGGCTGGAGCGGGAGACCGGCCGTTTATTGCAGGATGTTGCCAGAGAAATCCTTGGTCCTTCTATCCCGCTGGCGGTTATTTCCGGGCCGACATTTGCCAAAGAGCTGGCGTCAGGTATGCCGACGGCGATTGCCCTGGCGTCGACTGATCCGCAGTTTTCTAAGGATTTACAGCAAAAGTTGCATTGCGGAAAAAGCTTTCGGGTTTACAGCAATCATGACCTGACCGGAGTTCAGTTAGGTGGCGCGGTGAAAAATGTCATTGCGATTGGTGCCGGGATCTCTGATGGTATTGGCTTCGGTGCTAATGCCAGAACCGCACTGATAACCCGCGGGCTTGCCGAAATGAGCCGACTGGGTGCTGCGCTGGGTGCGGATCCCTCGACTTTTATGGGAATGGCAGGACTGGGTGATCTCGTGCTGACCTGTACCGATAATCAGTCCCGCAACCGGCGCTTTGGTATGTTGCTGGGCAAGGGGAATAGCGTCAGTGCGGCTGAAGCAAGTATCGGACAAGTCGTCGAAGGCTACCGTAATACGAAAGAAGTGAGGGCACTGGCGGCCAGGGCTGGTGTTGAAATGCCAATCACAGAACAAATCTTCCAGGTCCTTTATTGTGGAAAACCGGCCAGGGATGCTGCCTTGTCTCTGCTTGGCCGTGAAAGAAAAGATGAAAAAGAAGCCCTCTGAACAGAGGTGTTTTATGTTGCCAGCCATTAAGCTTATATAAGCGCCTTACGGGGCGCTTTTTTATCGGGAGTGCAGTCATGTCGTCTGAAGAGTTAGCGCAAATCTGGGAAAGTATTATTTCAGAAGCCAGGAGTCTGGCGGAAGGTGAACCCATGCTGGCCAGTTTTTTTCACGCGACATTACTGAAACATGACGATCTCGGCAGTGCGCTGAGCTATATGCTGGCCAACAAACTGGCCAACCCGATTATGCCGGCAATTGCTATCCGTGAAATCGTTGAAGAAGCATACCGTAAAGACCCGTCGATGATCCTGTCGGCTGCCCGCGATATTGCCGCGGTCAGTCAGCGGGATCCTGCAGTGGACAAGTATTCAATTCCTCTGCTGTACCTGAAAGGTTTTCATGCCTTACAGGCCTATCGTATTGGTAACTGGTTGTGGAGAGAAGGCCGTCGTTCTCTGGCGGTATATCTGCAGAATGAGATTTCAGTTTCATTCGGGGTTGATATTCATCCGGCGGCGACTATTGGCTGCGGGATTATGCTCGACCATGCAACCGGGATCGTGGTCGGGGAAACTGCAGTGATCGAAAATGATGTTTCGATTCTGCAATCGGTGACTCTTGGGGGAACCGGTAAAACCTGCGGTGATCGTCATCCGAAGATCCGTGAAGGTGTGATGATTGGTGCCGGCGCGAAAGTTTTAGGTAACATTGAAGTTGGCCGTGGCGCGAAAATAGGCGCGGGATCGGTTGTGTTACAACCCGTTCCTCCGCATACGACTGTCGCCGGTGTACCTGCGCGTATTGTTGGTCGTCCGGCCAGTGAGAAACCGGCAATGGATATGGACCAGCATTTTAATGGTACGGTGGCCGGATTCGAATTTGGCGACGGGATCTGAGTAAAATACCGGGGGAGAAGATTCCCCCGTGATTGTTCTATTTTACTAAGGCTCCGGCGTAATCCAGCTGGCGCCACGCCTCATAGATGACTACCGCGACTGAGTTGGACAGGTTCATACTGCGGCTCTGAGGCACCATAGGAATACGTATTTTCTGCATGGCGGGTAAGCTGTCGAGTATTTCTGCCGGCAGACCACGACTTTCCGGTCCGAACATCAGGTAATCACCCGCCTGCCATGAAACAGCACTGTGTGCCGGTGTGCCTTTTGTGGTGAGCGCAAACAGGCGTGCAGGTTGTTCACTATCGATAAATGCCTGATAGCTGGCATGGCGGCGAATTGCTGTGAACTCATGATAGTCGAGTCCTGCCCGCCGCAGGCGCTTATCATCCCAGGTAAACCCAAGGGGCTCAATCAGGTGTAAAGCGAATCCGGTGTTGGCACATAGCCGAATAATATTACCCGTATTCGGTGGAATTTCTGGTTCAAACAAAACGATATTAATCATAAGGGCTCCCGCTGACGAGAGCCGCAGAATATCAAATTATTGACGTGCAGAGTATAACGGAAGCCAGATAGTCAGGCGTAAGCCACCCAGCGGGCTGTCATCGGCTTTCACCCGGCCATGATGCTGCTGTAATGCCGTATCAACAATCGCCAGCCCGAGTCCGGTTCCGCCGGATTCCCTGTCGCGCGCTTCATCAGTACGATAAAACGGCCGGAAAATTTGTTCCCGGTCTTCCGGACTCACGCCCGGACCATCATCATCCACATGAATAGTGATACCTTCCCGGTCTACAGAGAAACTGACGATGATGTGGGTATGGGAATAACGCAGTGCATTACGGATAATATTTTCCAGCGCGCTTTCCAGTGCATGGGGGTTACCGTATAAAGGCCAGGGACCGGGCGGATAAGGAACCTCCATTTTTTTTCCCATCTGTTCGGCTTCAAATTTGGCATCTTCCAGCACACCATTCCACAGGTGGTTCGCTTTCATCGCTTCACTGACCAGGGCGTTATTATGCTGAGTCCGTGACAGTACTAATAAGTCATTGATCATACCGTCCAGTCGCTGGGCTTCCATCTCTATTCTGCCGAGCTCTTTACTTTCGCCCGAACGCCTGCGCAGTAAGGCCGTTGCCAGTTGTAAGCGAGTGAGGGGGGTGCGCAGCTCATGACTGATATCTGACAGTAGCCGTTGCTGGGCTGTCATCATCCGTTCCAGCGCACTGACCATTTGGTTAAAACTTGCCCCGGCGGCCAGAAATTCCTGTGGTCCTGACTCAAGCTCCGGATGCTGCCTTAAGTTACCTGCGGCGACTTCATCAGCAGCTTGCTTCAGCTTACGGGCTGGTTTTGCCAGACTCCATGCCAGCCATAATAATAAGGGAGAGCTAATCAGCATAGTCACAATCAGCAGTAATAAAGGCCGGTCAAATAACAGATTAATAAAGTCCAGCTGTGAGCTGGTGGCCGGACGGACCATATACAGCTGGTAGTTGTCTTCACCGTCAGCAACCGCGAACGGGCCAATCATTTCGATTCGGCCATAGGTTTTCTTTTGCGGATGATCGGCATTATCAGATTGTCCGATAAAGTTACGGATAATCTGCATTTCATTATGGCGTGCGCCAATGACTCTTCCCTCTGAAGTTACCAGCAGTAAATGCTGGCCGGGAGGGGCCCATTTATCGATAGCCCGATATAATCTGCGCCACCACATCAGGTCATTGGGTGGGTCCTGCGCCAGCTCGGCCTCCACATGCTGTTCGATCATTACGCCCTGGCGCTGTTCACTTTCCAGTAATGATGTCATCTGCCGGGAGTCGAGCTTTGGTACCATTAATACCAGCATCAATACTAAGGCCAGCGTAAGCCAGAAAATAGCAAAGATGCGGGTGGTTAAACTGCTTATCATGAGGCTGAAACCATCAGGTAGCCTCTGCCTCGCAGGGTTTTAAACCAGGGGTGACCATCATGCCGTTCAGGCAGCTTACGGCGCAAATTTGAGATATGCATATCAATGGCCCGGTCAAAAGGAGTGAGTCGTTTCCCCAATACTTCCTGACTGAGATGTTCTCTGGAGACGACCTGTCCCAGGTGCTGTGCCAGCAGGTACAAAAGCGTAAACTCGGTACCGGTCAGGTCCAGGACTTGATTATCAAAGCTGGCTTCCTGACGCCCGGGATTAAGTTTAAGATGGTCGACCTGTAGTGAAGAAGAGCTTGTCTCTGTATGTTGTTGCTCGCTCCAGTTAGAACGACGCAAAATGGCACGTATTCTGGCAACCAGTTCGCGATCATTAAACGGTTTTGGCAGGTAGTCATCGGCACCCAGTTCCAGGCCGAGCACTCTGTCGAGCTCACTGCCGCGGGCTGTCAGCATAATAACCGGTGTCTGATGCTGCTGACGTAACTCTTTCAGTGTGTCGATACCATTTTTCTTCGGCATCATGACATCTAGCAGCAGCAGGTCAACGGAACTATCCAGTAAAGATAATGCCTGTTCACCATCATCTGCCACGATGATCTCAAAGCCTTCCATCTCCAGCAATTCTTTCAATAAAGATGTCAGTTCCCGATCATCATCAACCAGCAATATTTTATTCATTATGTTTTCCTCCGCAGGAAAAATACCGTGTTCCATGGTTATCCGGTTGTCACTTTACGTAGTTTTACACCCCCTGACGGATGTTTGCAGCTACGGGATTACACTGGTTCCCGTTGAATCGATAAACGCTAAACACTCCCGGAGTCAAGGATGCGCCATCTTATCATCGTCGCACTTTCGTCACTGGTCTTTGCTGGTCAGGCTACTGCAAAATGTGACGGAATGATGAAAGATAAAATGGAACAGCAATTACCAGTGACCTCAGAGAGTATGGCGCACAATTCGCAAAATCATATGTTTGATGGTATCGAATTATCGGAACAACAGCGTCAGCAAATGCGCGATCTGATGTATCAGGCGCGGCAGGCCAGGTCAGGAATTACTGTTTCTGATATTGAACTGATGCACAAACTTGAAACAGCCAGAGATTTTAATGAACCTGCAGTCCGTGCGCAGGCTGAGAAGATGGCCGAGATAAACGAGCAGGTAGCGATGGCAAGAGTACGCCATCAGATGTATAACCTGCTGACTGCGGAACAGCAGGCAGAGTTACAGAAGAATTTTGAGTTACGTATGAACAATATACGTAGCGTAAGCCAGTTACCGTAAGCAGCGATGCTGATTACCGTAAAGCAGTACCAACAGTATGTAGTATCCCTTTTTTCCTTGCCATAGACACCATCCCTGTCTTCCCCCCTCAGTAATGAGGGGGTTTTTTTTGTCTTCATTTTCTTGTACGTCCGGTCTGCTCTCTCTGCCGCGGATATTCGATGGTCAGTGAATAATCGCATAATAGTCTGTGACTGCCATTATTATCTGTTATGCCTGATTAACTGCAGCCCTACCTGCACCGATCGTGGTATCACCTGAAACGGGCACGGGTGGGGTACAGTCTGTGGTATTTATATCAGGTAAGCTTTTTGCAATAGAGCGACGGAATATAGCCATTAGTGAAGACATATCGGGACGGATTAAGTCTGTAAATGAAAAAGTCCTGTGGTGAGTTAACCGATTGCAGGTATTTGGGCAGGACGTCAGCAAGAGGCCCGGCACTTTCCGGAAGCTCCTGGGCATTAGAAATTTTTTCCGTAATAAAGCGATAGTGGTTGTTTTTTGAGGTTATACGGGCATAGATGCTGCGGTTCAGCACATATGTTTTGCCATCTTTATTCAGGATACCACGCAGATAAACGGTACTCACACGGTCATCAATCAGGAAGAGTACATTCATGGTCAGCTTACTGCTCTGTTTCGAAACTGTAATCTGTCCGGTACAGTTAATCGTACGGTCGCCGGCATTATTGGTTCTTATAATATAAAAAGTACCTGATAATGTGATTAACAGGATAGCCACGCCAATTGACAATATTTTAGTATTCATTATGCCTTCTTATAAATAGTAAAAGGAAGAGCAGTCAGCGGTCGGATCTCTGGCATCGTTATCGCAAAGCAGCACCGAAGATCGTTTTATATTTCTCTCACAACTAAAATAGATGTTCCTTGCCGGAATGTTATCGAAGTCATGGGCGTGCTGTTCCAGGAAAGGCAACGCATAATCCGCCGGGCACTTATCACTGTTAAGATATACAGAAAGGCCGTTTACTGTCGCTACTTTTCGATAGTCGACCAGTGGCTGATAATCACCAGAACTTAAGTTTTTATAGTAATCCACCATTTTCAGCATCGCCCCGAAAAAAACCACAATTAATATTAAAGGGATTAAAATGATGTTAATCAAAAAATATCTTTTTATTGATCTTTTTTTATCTGAACTTTTTTCATTTACTTCACTATATTCACTTTCAATCGGCTCACTGGCCGGTGACTGAGTCTCTGCTGTTATATTGATTTCCGGAGGAGACTGAACCGAATCATCATCAGCAGGTAATCGCTCGGAGGTTATCTCTTGCTGGCCTGTCTTATAATAATTATTGATATATTCTTCCAGAGACTCAGGGGTATCAAACGAGATTACGCTGAATTCGTCGGGTATTGTGATGCCCTGTCTGAACACTGTTTTCAGAACCTGTTGGTCGGTGATCTGAGAAAGAGCTTTTCTAATCAGCAGTACATTTTGATTCAGAGTGTTGGTTGTAACAATGAAACCATGTTTTTCCCATCCGGTGTGCATCAGTGTTTTTCTGCTGACAATTTTTCCTTTTTCCTGAAGCAGGCAGATTAAACAGGCCGATGCAGAAGTCAGCAGACGATTACTTATTGTCTTTTCCGGATTGCTGACAGTGTGAAGACTACTATCGTAAATTATTTTGTTAGCAATGAAATAATAACGAGCATGTTTTTTCATGTGTGCTGCCATTGCGTAATTTTTTTTTCGAGGATTAAGTCTAACGTAAAATTCCTATTCCATCAATTGATGGCATTTCACATCTCAATTTAAATTGTAACTCATTGTTTAGTATTGGTTTTATATCATTTATTAAAAAGTGATAAGATTTGATTATATTATGAAAAAATCCTAATTTATTATTTGCTCCGACATCAGAAGATAAGCATTACTACTTAGTTTAATTTTACTTAGTTAATTGGAAAATGTTTCATCATCTAATGATTCAGCGCGTCTGAATATTTAGTGGGTTAAATGGATAGAGCTTTGATGTCAGGTATAAAGCAATCAGCAGGGTAATTGTTATCTTAGTGTT
Organism: Tatumella sp. JGM94; assembly: GCF_018257595.1. Classification (NCBI taxonomy): domain Bacteria; kingdom Pseudomonadati; phylum Pseudomonadota; class Gammaproteobacteria; order Enterobacterales; family Erwiniaceae; genus Tatumella; species Tatumella sp. JGM94. Next base: position 45,308 of record NZ_JAERJN010000017.1, read on the forward strand.
AATTCAGTTTATCTTGTGATGACTGCAAATGAATATTAATTCTCTTTTATTAAAGAGCACCAGGAACTTATATAATGAAATTAAATAAAATTATCTTAGCAATGCTGACTTCAGCTTCTCTTCTGGCCGCTGCAGGTGTTCATGCCGAAGACGACCCGACTCCGGCAGATACCACAACAACAGTACAAGGTGGTGTGGTTCACTTTAACGGAAGTCTGGTGAACGCAGCCTGTGCTGTCAGCACTGAATCAGCAGATCAGATTGTAAACCTGGGACAATACCGTACGGCATCATTCCAGAGTATCGGTGATACCAGCGCAACTATTCCGTTTAAAATTGTCCTGAATGACTGTGATACAACAGTGGCTAAAACTGCCCGTGTTGCTTTCTCCGGACAGACTACCGGAACTGATGCCACCTTACTGGCCATCAACTCCAGCAGTAACGATGCAACTGCGACGGGTGTCGGTATTCAGATTCTGGATGAGGATTCCTCAGTGATGACACCGGACGGGTCAACCTTCAGTAAAGGCCATAGCTTAATCGATGGTACTAACACCCTGAACTTTGCTGCACGTTATAAAGCGACTTCTGCTACGCCAACACCAGGCCAGGCAAACGCAGATGCTGTATTTACCATGCAGTATAACTAATTCTGAACCGTACTTCATATCAGTAAAACTGTGCAGTTAGTCGCTGATAACTGAAGTCTCGTCAGACGATTGTCCGGGCAATAGAGAGTCGCGCTATTCTGCCCGGATAATATTAACCACTGTAGGTTCCCGGGATCCGGTGATCTTAAAACATCCCCGGGAATACCAGTGTCTTAAATATTTTTCATAACCTCCCATAAAGGAAATAAGTAATGAATATTAATGTTAAAAACCATGGGGTAAGGAGTATATTAAAAGGAATTTTTGGTGCACTACTGTTTAGCGCAATGTTACCCGCTGCCTCTCTGGCTGCTGGCGGGGTCTCATTAGGTGCCACGCGGGTGATTTATGATCAATCAGATAAGCAGACTTCATTGGCTATTTTGAATAGCGATCAAAAAAGCCGCTATCTGGTCCAGTCATGGGTTGAGGATAAAAATGAGAAAAAAACATCTGATTTTATTATCACGCCGCCACTATTCGTGATTGATACAAAAAGTGAAAATACAATAAGAATAATAAATGTTAATGATAGTCTGCCGAAAGACAGAGAATCTGTTTACTGGCTGAATGTGAAAGCAATCCCTGAAGTCAGTAAAGACAGTGTTGACGGGAAGAATGTATTACAGCTGGCTATCCTGACCAGGATAAAACTGTTTGTTCGTCCATCGACACTCACTATGGCTTCTTCTCAGGCTCCGGGAAAAATAAGTTATACCCTGCAGGGTAACCAGATGATTATCAGTAATCCGACACCTTACTTCGTTAACATGGTTAATGTCTCTCTTGGTGGAAAAAAACTCGATGCCATTATGGCCTCTCCGATGGATAAAACAGTAGTGAAAATTCCGGGCGGAGTGACCGGTGAGCTGAGATTTAGTGCAATTAGTGATTTTGGTGCTGTGTCTCCAGTGACAACAGTAACACCCGGAAAATAATAGTATCCGATGACTGATATCCAGAGCATTGATAATGAAAAGAATAAAAAGCAAACAGACGAAGATAAAAACGCCTGGGTTAAATATCATTACAGCCATGTTACTGGCAACACCATTATTCAGTCATGCGGAAGCTTACTTTAATACGCAATTCCTGGGTGATGATGCCAGTGCAGTTGCTGATATTACCCGATTTATTGACTCCGGGTCTTCTGTACCTCCGGGAACCTATACTGTTGATGTTTATCTGAATGATAATTTTGTCGCTACCCGCGATATTAATTTTGTCTATGCGGATAAGTCGAAGACTGATAATGAAAAAGAAAAGAAAGGTTTACTGCCTTGTCTGAATGAAGCATGGTTAGTAAAGTTCGGTGTACTTTTTAATGAAGAAGCACTGAAAAAAGATAATGCAGGGAAGCAATGTCTTTTTATTACCAATGTTATACCTTCGGCATCAACGGAGTTTGATGTTAAAAAACTCAGACTGAATGTTAATGTTCCTCAGGCTTTTCTTAAAGGGACAGAACGAGGTTATATCCCTCCCGATGAATGGGATGAAGGGATCAATGCCCTGCTGTTTAATTATAATTTTAGCGGTGATCACAGCTCTTACGGGGACTCCTATTTTCTTAGCCTGACCAGCGGGGCTAACCTCGGAGCATGGCGCCTGAGAAATAATGGTTCATGGAGCCGTAACACATCATCCAGTGGGAGTACTTCCCAATGGAACAATATCAACACTTACCTTGAACGGGATGTAATCCCTCTCAAAGGGCAGTTTGTGGCTGGTGACAGTACTTCGGGGAATGACGTTTTTGACAGTAATTCATTCCGCGGTATCAGGCTCTATTCATCAGACAGCATGTACCCTGACTCAATGCAAGGCTATGCACCGACAGTGCGCGGAGTAGCGAAGACGAACGCCAGGGTTGTTGTCAGACAGAACGGGTATATTGTTTATCAGACGTATGTCCCCCCGGGGCCTTTTGAGCTGACGGATATTAACCCGCAGATGACCAACGGTAACCTTGAGGTCACGGTAGAAGAAAAAGACGGGTCAATACAAAAATATGTACAGCCATATTCGACGGTTCCGGTATTACAACGAGAAGGCCGGGCGAAATATGATGTAGTCATTGGCCGTTTCCGTAGCGGAATTAATGATCAGGATAATCCTTTCTATAGCCAGGCAACGCTGCTCTATGGATTATCTGACGGGTATACTCTGTATGGCGGAAGCCAGATGAGTAATCATTATAAATCCTATGCACTGGGTCTGGGTATTAATATCGGTGAATGGGGAGCGACGTCATTTGACTTTACCCAGTCAGATACCACGCTGAGCGATGGCAGTAAAAAAAGTGGTCAGTCACTGCGTTTTTTATATGCCAAATCTCTGGAGACTTTCGGGACCACAGTCCAGTTATTAGGTTACCGGTATTCCACACGGGGTTTTTATACTCTGAGTGATTCGGCCTATAAATATATGTCAGGTTACGATTATTCTTCAATGATTGATAATCCGGATGGGAAAACAAATGTGCTTTCCGGGTACTACAACCTCAGGAATACCCGAAAAGGGAATCTTCAGTTAAATATTACTCAGCGGCTGGGTGATTATGGGTCTTTGTATGTTACCGGCTCGGAACAGACCTATTGGAACACAGGGTCTAAAGACCGTTATTATCAGGCCGGATATACCTCTGGCTGGAGAGGTATTTCTTATACGGTCGCCTGGTCTTATAACCAGGTTCGGGATATGAACACCAGTGAACGGATGCTGTCATTCAATCTCTCGGTACCGTTATCACTGTTCAGTGCAGGGAACTCGTATAAAGCCCGGCCGATTGACAGTATGTTCGCTACGTTCAGTGCTAACCATAGTACTGAAGGCGGCACAGTCTGGAATACCGGGTTAAGCGGTACTGCTCTGGCCGACCGGAATCTGAGTTATGGTATCAGCCAGGGACACAGCGGACGAAACGGTGCGTCAGGTGCGCTGAATGCCAGTTACCGGGGAACCTACGGTACATCAAACCTGGGGTATAACTACAGTAGTACATACCATAGCCTGAATTACGGACTCTCCGGCGGGGTCATTGTTCACCGTAACGGAATTACTTTCGGCCAGCCTTTAGGCACCACCAATGTTCTGATTAAAGCTGCCGGGGCCGATAATGTGAAAGTACAGAATCAGACCGGTGTAAAAACCGACTGGCGTGGCTATACCTATCTGCCATATGCCACGGCTTACCGGAATAACCGTATTGCACTGGATACTAATTCACTGGATGACCATACCGATATTCAGGATAACGTCCGGAATGTTATACCGACACAAGGCGCTATCGTCAGGGCTGACTTTATTGCCACCCGCGGTTATCAGGCTCTGTTTAATATTGTCCGGCCGAATGGTTCTCCGGTGCCGTTCGGATCTATGGTGACTGAGTCCGAAGGTGATGCTTCCGGAATTATTAGTGATAACGGCCAGGTTTATTTAAATGGTCTGAATGAGCAGGGGAAATTAACTATTAAATGGGGAGCAGCGAAGAATGAAAGTTGTACAGTTAAATATGCCCTCTCTGCTCAGGATACGGCGAAAAGGATTATCCGCCGTCATTTTAATTGTGCCCAATAAATTCAGGAGAAAGTTATGTTCAGATATAAATGGATAATTTTTTTATTACCTCTGTTTTGGATGCAGGGAGCAATGAGTGAAATCAGGCTGGATGCTTTTTCCTGGTCTATGGGGCCAAACGGCATCATTATAAATAATGCCTCTGCTGTGGTCACATTTAAGGAACTGCTCTGTTATGGTAAGACTTCAAAGTGTGGTGTTGCCATTGGAATGCAGGGGACGAAAGCCATTCTGCCGGTCGACTTTGTGATTTTAGATCAGAGTGCAGCTTCATCGTATACGTCAGACAGGGCCGCATCATTTATTAATGGTCTGAACGGTACTACCGTTCCCGGAACGAGTTCGCTGGTACAATTCGGTGATAATATTAAAGCCTGCCTGTTCCAGTATCAGAAGACATCGTCATCTGAAGGCTACGACCGCTTTCCCGGTGTCTGCTCAGGAGGTTATGTTCCTCCGGCGCCGGTGCCCGGAAGTTGCGACCTGAGCCTGAATAACAGTGTGATGGATTTTGGTGATATTTCCTCGGCAGCCCTTTACAGTGCCGGTGCCGGCGGAAAACCGTCAGGCGTCACAGTCCAGCAGCGCACCCTGAATATCAGCTGTACGCCGGCAACAACAGGACTGGCGTATCTGCGTATGACCACGGATTCTGCTTCAGGAAATATGCTGGTTTCTTCCAATAAAGATGTCGGTTTTTTAGTCAGTGCCGGGGCAAATGATCCTGCCGTTCAGCCACTGACACCGAATGCATTATCGGGAGGATATGAACTCACACTGGACAGTACTGGTCAGGCGAGTATCCCGATTAAGGCGATCCCGGTGAATGTCACCGGTAATAAGCCAGTTGCCGGCACCTTCAGCAGTCATGCTCTGCTCAATATCTCGTGGAACTAGGATGTCGCGATGAAAACATTACGACGATCTTTACCGGCGATAGCCGTCGGCTCATTGCTTTCTCTTTTTTTGTCCGGTCATTGTTTCGCGACCGGTGCCGATTTGGTACTGCGGGGTAATGTGACAGAACAAACCTGCACCGCTTCGGCGGGAAGTCAGAACTTTTTTGTTGAGCTTGGTAGCTGGGCTACACCCACACTCAATGGTAGCGCGGGGAAAGTCTCGCCAGAAAAGCCATTCTCAATTCAGCTGGAAGGCTGCCCTGCTGTCGCTATCAGTATTATTTTTACCGGAAATATTGCTGACGGCAGCAGTAATCTGCTGGCGATTGATTCAGGGAATGACACGGCCAAAAATGTTGCCATCGAGCTCCTGAATGATGATATGAGCCGTCTGGGGTTATCTGACGCGTCACGGACTGTGACAGCGGATGCCAGCGGTAATGCGACCTTTCATTTTTATGCCCGTTATATCAGTACCGCCAGTCAGGTTACAGCCGGGCAGGCCAATGCCAGTTCAGTCTTTACTATAAGTTATAATTAATCCAGTGATTGACCACTCAGGGCAATCGATACCTTTGCCCTGAGTAACTCTCTTTCCTGCTGCTCACCCGCCCGCTGATCGCCACAATAAGTGCTTTAGGCTATTCTCTGCGGATGGTTAAGAAACTCAGGAAGCCTTATGGACACCTCTTATGCCAGGCTGGTCACTCGTGCCGCGATTGCGGCTACCGTGCTGGCCTCGCTGTTACTGATCATGAAAACGATAGCCTGGTGGTATACCGGTTCTGTGAGTGTGCTGGCTGCGCTGGTAGATTCATTAGTTGATATCGGGGCTTCACTGACGAATCTGCTGGTCGTCCGTTATTCTCTGCAACCGGCAGATGATGACCATACCTTTGGCCATGGTAAAGCTGAATCCCTGGCGGCCTTAGCCCAGAGTATGTTTATCAGTGGATCAGCCTTGTTTCTTTTCCTGACCAGTATTCAGCATTTTATTACCCCCGGAAATTTTCGGGCACCGCTGGTCGGAGTGATTGTCACGCTGATTGCTTTAGTTTCGACACTGATACTGGTGACGTTTCAGCGCCGGGTCGTCAGAAAAACACATAGTCAGGCGATCCGCGCCGATATGCTTCACTATCAGTCCGACGTATTAATGAATGGTGCTATCCTGATTGCACTGCTGCTCAGCTGGTATGGATTTACGGCAGCGGATGCGTTATTCGCTTTCGGGATTGGTATTTACATCCTTATTTCTGCGGTACGTATGGGCTATGAAGCCGTCCAGGCCTTACTGGACAGAGCATTGCCGGATGAGGAAATTCAGCAGATAATCAGCATCGTTTCTCAGTGGCAGGGGGTCTGCGGCGCACATGATCTGCGAACCCGTCAGTCAGGGCCGACGAAATTTATACAATTGCATTTAGAGATGAAAGATGACCTGCCATTAGTGATGGCACATCAGCGGGCCGATCAGCTGGAAGAGGCACTGAAAGCCTGTTTTCCGGCCGCGGATGTCATTATCCATCAGGACCCTTCGTCTTCTGTCCCAGAGGAGAAAAGGGGAAAATTTATTTTTTAGTTTACAGATCAAATGTTAAATTTTTTCTGTAACAGTTATGATTGCGCAACAACGGGTATTGAGTGACCTAAATCAATCCTGTCAGCTACGTTTGGTATACTATTAAGCAAGATCAGCTCTTATTTGCAGGCGCCGGTACACAGTGACCGCGTTGACTGAAAAGATTAACCCTTAGCTTCAAACTATCCAGAGGTTGTCATGATCAAAAAAATCGGTGTATTAACCAGCGGCGGAGACTCCCCTGGTATGAATGCGGCTATCCGTGGTGTGGTCCGGACAGGATTAGGCCAGGGACTGGAAGTTTTTGGGATCTATGATGGCTACCTCGGGCTGTATGAAGACCGGATGGTCAGTCTGGATCGTTACAGTGTTTCAGACATGATTAACCGCGGTGGTACTTTTCTGGGGTCTGCCCGTTTTCCGGAGTTTCGTGAAGAGGCTACCCGGCAAATTGCTATCGAAAATATGAAAAAACGCGGACTGGATGCGCTGGTGGTTATCGGCGGTGATGGTTCTTATATGGGCGCTAAGCGGCTGACAGAAATGGGATTTCCCTGTATAGGGTTGCCGGGAACCATTGATAACGATGTTGCCGGTACCGATTATACTATCGGTTATCATACTGCTCTGGAAACGGTGGTAGAAGCTATCGACAGATTACGTGATACCTCATCTTCTCACCAGCGTATTTCTATTGTTGAAGTGATGGGCCGGCACTGTGGTGACCTGACCTTGTCGGCAGCTATTGCCGGAGGTTGTGAGTTTTTTGTGGTACCGGAAATCCCTTATACCCGCGAAGAGCTGGTCGAGGAAATTAAAGCCGGCATTGCGAAAGGTAAGAAACACGCGATTGTCGCTATTACTGAACTTATCTGTGATGCCAGCGAACTGGCACGGTATATCGAAAAAGAGACCGGCCGTGAAACCCGTGCGACAGTGCTGGGACATATTCAGCGCGGCGGAGCACCTTGTGCTTATGACCGTATACTCGCATCCCGTATGGGGACCTATGCTATTGATCTGTTATTACAGGGATATGGCGGACGCTGTGTCGGTGTACAGAACGAAAAAATGGTTCACCACGATATTATTGATGCCATAGAAAATATGAAGCGTCCGTTCCGTCGTGACATGCTTGATACCGCGAAAAGGCTGTATTAACCGCTTTGCCTGCCGGAGGAAGTTCTGCCGGCAGCTCTCCCCCGATCTCTCGTTTATTCATTTGTGATATAAAAACGACCTTTTAGTTCTTTAAGTTATTTTGATGATTATGCCAACCTGTTGCTCTATAACACAGGGGGCATAATATGAAAAAGTGGCATGTTGGATTAGCTTTGCTGATGGTATCCGGCAGTACGCTGGCGAAAGATATTCAATTACTGAATGTCTCTTATGATCCGACCAGAGAATTTTACGAACAATATAACAAAGCCTTTAGTGCGCATTACAAGCAGGAAACCGGTGATAATGTGATTATTCGTCAGTCACATGGTGGTTCCGGCAAACAGGCGACTTCCGTGATTAACGGCATCCGGGCAGATGTGGTCACGCTGGCACTGGAGTCGGATGTCGATGCTATTGCTAACAGCGGACGGATTAATCCGGGCTGGATCAAGAAATTACCGGATAATTCTGCCCCCTATACCTCTACGATCGTGTTCCTGGTACGTAAAGGAAACCCCAAAAATATTCATGACTGGAATGATCTGATCAAGCCAGGTGTTTCCGTGATCACCCCTAACCCTAAAACATCCGGCGGGGCCCGCTGGAACTATCTTGCTGCCTGGGGTTATGCCCTTGACCATAACGACGGTTCTCCGCAAAAAGCTCAGGATTTCGTCAAAGCGTTATTTAAAAACGTTACTGTGCAGGATTCCGGAGCCCGTGGCGCGACCAATACTTTTGCCGAACGTGGTATCGGTGATGTACTGATTGCCTGGGAAAATGAAGCTTATCTGGCAAAAAACAAACTCAAAGATCAGCAATTTGAAATTATCACACCGAGTGAGTCCATCCTTGCTGAACCTACCGTCGCCGTTGTCGATAAAGTTGTGGATGAGCGTGGCACCCGTCAGGTCGCTGAAGATTACCTGAAGTATTTGTATTCACCGGAAGGACAGAAGATCGCGGCGGAAAATTATTATCGCCCGCGTGATCCGGCGGTAGCTAAGGAATTTGCTAATGAATTTAAACCGGTTAAATTATTTACTATTGATAATAAATTCGGTGGCTGGACGGCGGCACAGAAAACACACTTCAGCGACGGTGGCACCTACGATCAGATAATGAAACCATAATTATCCCGGATGACTTTCCCCCTGATTAAAGTAACATGAAGGTCTGGTTAAACAGGGGGATGGAAGGATTTATGGTATCTGCAGGTAAAGTAAAACTTTGGCTGGCAGTGGTGTGCGTTATTATCCTGCTGGTGGTCTTCTTGCTGGCACCGCGGCTTCATGATCATTCTGACGTTCTGTGGAAGTTTGTCAGCCAGCAGTGTGTGCCGGAGATGGAAAAGAATCATCGTCCGGCACCCTGTGAAAAAGTCGACCTGGCCGCGGGATATGTTTTATTTAAAGACAGGGTGGGTCCGCTACAGTATCTGTTAATGCCAGTGGCAAAAATATCAGGTATCGAAAGCCCCCGGTTGCTTGATAGCCAAACTGCTAATTTCTTCTCTCTTGCATGGCATGAACGGCATCTGCTGTCAGAAAAAAATCAGTCACCGGTGCAAGACAGCGATCTGGCGATGACCATCAATTCAGCCTCGGGCCGGACACAAAATCAATTACATATACATATGTCCTGCCTTCGTCCGGATATTGCCCGACAGATGGCAGGATTAACGCCTGATTTATCATCACACTGGCAGCAATATACCCTGAGGTCACATCCTTACTTAATCCGGACGCTGACACCAGAGGAACTGGATCAACAGAGTGTATTTATACGGGTCGCACAGGAAATTCCGGGCGCGGCTGAACACATGGGAGATTATGGTCTTGCTCTGACAGAATTACCCGATGGTCAGCTGGTATTACTGGCTCTCAGAAAACAATTATTGACAGGGAATACAGGCTCTGCCGAGGAATTACAGGATCATCAGTGTGAAATACTGAAGAAAAATAACGGCGCATGATGCGCCGTTATTCAGCAATGAGAAATTATCCTGCTTTTTTAGCGGCGGCTGCGGCATTGACGATAGCAGCAAAAGCATCCGCTTTCAGAGATGCTCCGCCTACCAGCGCACCATCGATATCTGGCTGAGTAAATAATTCTGCCGCATTCTTATCATTCACCGATCCGCCGTACTGAATGATGACTTGCCCGGCGATTGCCGCATCTTTTTTGGCGATATGCTGGCGGATAAATTTATGCACTGCCTGCGCCTGCGCCGGGGTTGCTGATTTTCCGGTACCAATTGCCCAGACGGGTTCATAGGCAATCACCGTATCTCTGAAGGCTTCAGCGCCCAGGGTATTAAGCACAGCATCTATCTGGCGGGCACAAACCTCTTCTGTTTTACCGGCTTCATTTTCGGCGTCGGTTTCACCGATACAAAGCACCGGAGTCAGCCCTGCCTGCTTTAATACTGCAAATTTCTTAGCGATAAGCTCGTCACTTTCTTTATGATAGGTACGACGCTCTGAGTGGCCGATAATAATATATTTTGCACCGATATCTTTGAGCATATCGGCAGAGACTTCACCGGTGAAAGCGCCTGAAAGATTGATATCAACGTTTTGCGCGCCGAGAGCAATATGACTTCCGGAGATTGCATGTCTGGCCTGATCGAGATAAATCACCGGCGGGGCAATTGCCACACCACAACCTTCAATACCAGATAATGCTTTACGCAGACCAGCAATCAGTTCGCCAGTCATATGTTTACTACCATTCAGCTTCCAGTTGCCCATAACTAATGGATGTCGCATCATATCCTCCGCGTTACGCGATTCATTGAATACTACTGCCGGCAGGCAATAGTGTCTGTGAAACATTATAAGTCTCAAAAGCACTTACTGCTTTGTTTTTCGTCATGAAACATAAGCAAATCATGAGTTATCGAGCATCAGCCTGACAGGTTCTACTGCCAGAGTTAAACCTTTATCTTCCCGTTCTGCAACCACATAGCGCAGTGCGCCTTCGGCATCAAAATACGTGGTTTTCCCTTTTGCGGCCCGGAGTAATGATTCCAGTTTTTTGGTGCTGTCTTGTTCAGAAAGTTGGGGGGAAAAGAAACGGATCAGCGCCGCCATATAATGTAACGCCAGATCCCGCGAGGCTTTTTCGTCCGCCTGTCTGTGGGGAACCCAGGTGATTTGCAAGGTCTTGATTTTTCCGGTACCGGGTTCGAGTGCGGCAGAAGAATACACTGAGCGGTTTATTCTGCTGGCTGCCAGTACCACAACATTCTGTATCTGACCCGTGTCGACGGTCCGGTATTCGGCAAGAGGCAACTGCGGATTAGCAAGATTAAATTTTTCGCGAAATAACGGGATAGTATCGCTAAATACCGGAGCGCCGGGTTGTACATAAGGGGCTGTCTTCGGTGCTACTGGCGGCGGAGTGGCACAGACGGCCTGTCCTGCCAGTAAAGACATACAGTAGTATAACCAGCGATATATCCTGTTTTTCATCCTGCTATCTCTGAATAGATTTCCAGCGTTTATTGATGTCTGGCCAGTATTACCAGTAATGCTCACTGGTGATATGGCCCGGTTTACGGCGCAGGTGTTTAGTCATATGACGTGTCGATTTTAATACCTGTTGAGTGTCCCTGACCATCTGCGGATTGCCACATAACATTATATGACTGTTATCAGCAGATATCGTCAGTCCGGTTGCCTGTTCCAGCTCACCATTCTCAATCAGCGCCGGGATCCTCCCTGTCAGGCTGCCAGTATTTTCTTCGCGGCTGACGATGGTCTGGATACGCAGTTTCCCATTAAATTGCTGTTGTAACTGCTGCATCAGCGGCAGGTAACTTAAATCTGCGGCATAGCGGGCTGCGTGAACCAGCACGATATTATCGAAACGCTCCAGTCCTGTACCCTGTTGTAATATCGATAAATAAGGACCGATCGCGGTGCCTGTCGACAGCATCCACAGAGTTTCACAATCCGGCAGCTCATCACAGACAAAAAAACCGGCGGCGTCCGCGGTCACCCACAGAGAGTCTCCGGTTTGTAACTGATGCAGGGACGGGCTTAGTTTTCCTTGCGGGACAGTCACCAGATAGAACTCCAGTTCATCATCTGAGGGTGCATTGACGTAAGAATAGGCCCGTTGTACCCGTTCACCGTTGATCTCCAGCGCCAGTTTTGCAAACTGGCCAGCCACAAAGGATCTTACCGGAGCCTTCACTTTCAGGCTGAAAAGCGCTTCTGTCCAGTGTGTTACCGCGATAACTTTACCTTCACACCAGTCGGCCATTATTTGCTCCTCAGTTAACTTCACTTTAGGTTCAGCCTTCATCATCTCTGTCGGCGGGCAGATTTTCCAGCCTTAATCTGCGGGTTAAGCTCATATGGACAAACCTTTGCCATTATTTGCTACGGACTGGCATTAATAATGTACATAAATGGAGAAAAAAGCTGACAGTCGGTACCGGCAAAACTGTGTAACTGAGACATTTTTTATCCGTAAATCGTGGTATTTTACGCTGCTTTTTGGATTATTATTGGCCCGTTTCACTGTTAACCCCTCATGGATAAGAATTAACCGTCAAAATGGAAAAGAATCTTAGTAATAACTCATTAATGTTGCTGTTGGTGGTGCTGGTTGCGGTCGGGCAAATGGCCCAGACCGTATATGTCCCGGCCATGAGTGACATTGCCTTCTCACTTCAGGTAACTACCGGAAGTGTGCAGGGAATCATGGCCGCTTATCTGATTACCTACGGTTTATCCCAGCTATTTTATGGACCACTCTCTGATAGCATAGGTCGCCGGCCAGTGATTCTGGGGGGAATGGTTGTGTTCAGCATCGGTGCGGTGACGGCATTACTGGCCCACTCTATCAGTCAGCTGGTGATTGGCTGCGCTATTCAGGGCCTGGGAACCGGGGTTGCCGGGGTGATGGCCCGGACGTTGCCCAGGGACTTGTATGAGGGAAATCAGCTACGTAAAGCGAACAGTGTCCTGAATATGGGGATCCTGGTCAGCCCGTTGCTGGCTCCGGTTATCGGGGCGATACTGACAAAGTTTTGGGGCTGGCATGCCTGTTTTGCTTTTCTGCTGCTCCTTTGTCTGGGCGTTACGGCCATTATTGCCCGCCGATTGCCGGAAACGCGGCCTGATAATATCGTCCGGCGACCTTTTTTAACCCGTTACTCGTTATTATTGCGTGACAGTGCTTTTCTCCGCTATCTGCTGATTCTGATTGGAGCACTGGCCGGTATTGCTGTGTTTGAGGCGAGTTGCGGCGTACTGATGGGCGGGGTGCTGGGGCTAAACAGTGTCACGGTCAGTATATTATTTATTCTGCCAATTCCGGCGGCTTTTTTCGGTGCCTGGTTTGTCCGCCGTAGTGAAGGTGACTGGCAGCGGCTGATGTGGATAGGTGTCGGTAGCTGTTTGCTAGCAGGAGTACTGATGTGGATCCCCGGCTGGTTTCATGTCATGAATATCTGGACGTTACTGGTCCCGGCATCCCTGTATTTCTTTGGGGCTGGTATGTTGTTTCCTCTGGCAACATCCGGCGCGATGGAACCCTATGCCTGGGTTGCCGGAAGCGCAGGGGCGCTGATTGGCGGATTACAGAATCTGGGGTCCGGCGCTGTCGCGTGGCTGTCAGCACGTTTACCACAAAACGATCAGTTCAGCCTGGGGATGCTGATGTTTATGACTGCGCTGATTATGCTGTTATGCTGGTGGTCACTGTCACGGCATCGCGAAAGTGACCACCAGATTGTGACCGGGTAACCGGCAATCAGGACTGCTGGTCCGGGGCCAGCCGATGTACTGACTGGATCCTGCGAACAGTCCCTGTTTTTCCGCGAATTAACAGGGACTCACTGGTAGCGATATGACCTTTACGGGTGATCCCTTTCAGTAAATCCCCGTCAGTGATACCGGTCGCAGAAAAAATAATATCATCATCGCTGACCATATGTTGCAGGGTCAGGCGCTGGTGGGTATCAATGCCCATTTCTTTGCAGCGAGCCAGTTCCTGCTCACCCAGTCGCCGGTTTTCCGGGGTATCTCCTTTCACCTGATGCCTTGGCAGCAGACGGCTTTGCATATCACCACCCAGTGCGGAGATCACCGCCGCCGAAATAACTCCCTCCGGAGCTCCACCAATCCCATACATAACATCTACCTCACTGTCCGGCATACAGGTCAGGATTGAGGCAGCAACATCACCATCTGGGAAAGCAAATACTTTAAGCCCGGCCTGATGGAGACTGGTAATGATAGTTTCATGCCGTGGCTTTGCTAACACCGCTACGGTCAGGTCTGAAAGTGGTTTTTTCAGTGCGCGGGCAATAGCCTGAAGGTTGGTCTCCAGTGGCAGATTAAGGTCGATACATCCCCTGGCTTCCGGGCCGGTCACCAGTTTCTCCATATACATATCAGGGGCGTGGAGAAAACTGTCTTTATTACCGACGGCCATAACGGTCAGAGCATTAGACTGACCCATTGCCGTCATTCGGGTGCCTTCTATCGGATCAACGGCAATATCGACCTCTTCCCCTTGTCCGCTTCCCACTTGCTCACCAATGTATAACATCGGTGCTTCATCTATCTCACCTTCACCAATAACTATCCGGCCGCGGATATCCAGACGGTTAAGCATCGCCCGCATAGCATTCACGGCAGCGCCGTCAGCAAGGTTTTTATCACCGCGACCCAGCCAGGCATGTCCTGCCAGGGCTGCGGCTTCAGTGACCCGTGAAAATTCGAGAGCAAGTTCGCGTTTCATAATCTGTCTTATCAGAAAGAAAAGGGGAATCAGTGTAGCACAAGGGCAGGGGGACTGAATTGACCCTGAAAGCCCGTAACGCAGTTACGGGCGGAGTCTCAGTTATTCCTCGTTTTCATCTTCCCAGCGCAGGGCTCGGGATACGGCTTTTTTCCAGCCGGCATAGCGGTAGTTACGCTCAGTAGTTTCGATGGAAGGACGGAACTCACGTTCAATGACTGACTTAGCTCGAACTTCGTCCAGGTCTTTCCAGAAACCGACAGCCAGACCGGCAAGGTAGGCAGCGCCTAATGCTGTCACTTCACGGACTTGCGGACGCTCAACTCTGGCACCGAGAATATCTGACTGGAATTGCATCAGGAAGTTATTTGCTACCGCGCCGCCATCTACCCGTAAGGACTGCAGTCGTGTGCTGGCATCGTTTTGCATTGCTTCCAGTACGTCACGTGTCTGGTAGGCAATTGATTCCAGAGTTGCCCGGATAATATGGTTCGCATTGGTGCCGCGTGTCAGGCCAAAGATAGCGCCGCGGGCATAGGGGTCCCAGTACGGGGCACCGAGGCCGGTAAACGCCGGCACCATATACACACCATTTGAATCCTTCACTTTCGTTGCAAAATACTCAGAATCCAGCGCTTCAGAGAATAATTTCATCTCATCCCGCAGCCACTGAATAGAGGCGCCACCGATAAACACCGCCCCTTCCAGGGCATAGTTCACTTCACCGCGCGGACCGCAGGCAATAGTCGTTAGTAAACCATGGGTTGAGGTAACCGCTTCGGTACCGGTATTCATTAACATAAAACAACCGGTGCCATAGGTATTTTTAGCCATCCCGGGCTGTACACATAGCTGACCATACAGTGCTGCCTGCTGATCGCCGGCGATCCCGGCGATCGGTATGCGGGTCCCGCCTTTACCCCCGATATTGGTCTGACCATAAATTTCTGAAGAGGACTTCACTGCCGGTAACATTTCCCGCGGAATATCGAGAATCTCCAGCATACGGTTGTCCCACTGTAGCTTATGGATATCGAACATCATGGTACGTGATGCATTGGTAAAATCAGTGATATGTACACGTCCCTGGGTCATCTTCCATACCAGCCAGGTATCTACAGTACCAAACAGAAGTTCCCCACGTTTTGCGCGTTCACGTGCCCCCTCAACATGATCCAGAATCCATTTCACTTTGGTTCCGGAAAAATAAGGATTGATCACCAGGCCGGTCGTTTGCTGTATATACTGTTCCAGTCCTTCTTTTTTCAGTTTTGAACAGTAATCTGCCGTACGTGGATCCTGCCAGACAATGGCATTGTAGACAGGTTTTCCGGTTTTTTTGTCCCAGACAATCGTGGTTTCACGCTGGTTAGTGATACCGATAGCTGCAATCTGATCCGACCGGATATCGGCATGTGCCAGTACTTCAATCAGCGTCGAACTCTGTGAAGCCCAGATATCCATCGGGTCATGTTCTACCCAGCCGGTCTTCGGATAAATCTGGCTAAATTCACGTTGTGAAACAGCAATAATATTTGCATCGTGATCCATAACTACGGCCCGTGAACTGGTGGTTCCCTGATCCAGGGCAACAATGTATTTATTTTCAGCGTTTGTCATAATCTGTTCCTGGTGAAGTCGTTGTTAAGTTTACGCTTTATGCTGTTCAGCGCGTGACAGTGACTGTTCTGATTCTGTGCTGGCCGGTGTTATGTTGTTTGAGGGTAAATAACGCCCGACGCAATTACGGTAAATAAAAGCGCCGACACAAGCCCCGATCAGTGGTCCGAAAATCGGTACCAGAAAGTAAGGAATGGTTTTTCCTCCGGTAAAAGCAATTTCGCCCCACCCGGCGAGAGCGGTAAACATTTTAGGGCCGAAATCACGTGCCGGGTTTAAAGCAAAACCGGTCAGAGGGCCCATTGCCGCGCCAATCACCGCGACCAGTAACCCAATCAGCAGAGGGGCTAACGGGCCACGTGGTAAGCCGTTACCATCATCTGTCAGCGCCATAATCATTCCCATCAGTACTGCGGTAATGACCAGCTCAACAAAGAATGCCTGCACTACGCTGATACCCGGATGCGGGTAGGTAGAAAAGACCCCTGCAAGCCCGAGACTTTCGGTACTGCCACGCACTATCTGATGTGCCTGCTCAAAATCAATAAACAGGCTGCGGTATAATCCGTATACCAACGCTGCAGCACAGAATGCACCGGCAACCTGTGCAACAATATAGGGAATGACTTTACGGCCTTCAAAGTGACCAAACAGGCACAAAGCAACAGTGACTGCCGGATTGAGGTGTGCTCCGGAAATACCTGCACTGACATAAACACCCATTGAAACTGCCAGGCCCCAGACGATGCAAATTTCCCATTGCCCAAAGCTGGCTCCGGCGACTTTCAGCGCGGCAACGCAGCCGGCACCAAAAAAAAGAATCAAACCGGTACCTATGAATTCGGCGATACACTGGCCTGTGAGCGTGCTTGTCGTTTGACTCATGATTGATTCCTTAAACGAGGTTAAATTTATCGGTGTTGTGTACCCATTCCCTGAGTTACCCGACTTTCTTAGAGGGTTAGGTTAAATTTATCGTTAACGCGCATAAACGATAAATACCGAACTTAAAATTTGCGTGTCATGTCAAATAAAATGAGCGAAATCGCGTATTTTGTTGCCATATTGTCATTGATGATTGCTTGTGGCGGCGTGATTTTTTACGGCAACGAGGCAAGTCCGGCGGTTTTTATAGAAAATATATGCCAAAAATGTTACAGACTGCTCCTGAAGTTACCCGGTAACTGGACTTGCGCGATCAGGCTTCATACAATCGTGTTATCGTAGCCAGCTACTGAAATTTTACAGGGTTTGTCAGGATGGTAGCCGGCACATCAACGCCTTGCGATATAGGAGAGGTTATAAAAATGTCATTTGAAATGTTCGAAAAACTGGAAGCCAAAGTACAGCAGGCGATTGATACTATCACCCTGTTGCAGATGGAAATTGAAGAGCTGAAAGAACAAAACAGCACACTGAAGCAGGAAGCATTACAGGTTGCCGGTAATCACGACGCATTAACGCGTGAAAATCAGCAGTTAAAAGAAGAACAACAACAATGGCAGGAGCGTTTACGTACCCTGCTGGGAAAAATGGATGAGGTTTAATTCTGTCGAGGAATAAACCGGAAGTCGGGTGCTGCGGCACCCGGTTTACCTGCGGTTTTACTCTGCATCCTCATCCTGTTCTTCAGCGACCAGTGCGTTTTCGGACAAAATAATACCAGTATTATCTGCGTACAGATAATCACCGGAGAAAAAGGTCACTCCGCCAAAGTTTACCCGGATATCACTTTCGCCCGGACCTTCGCCAGCTGCACCGACAGGAATAGCCGCCATCGCCTGGATGCCGATATCAAGTTCTTCAAGTTCGTCGACCTGACGTACCGAACCGTAAACAACAATGCCTTCCCATTCATTTTGCGTGGCCAGTTGTGCCAGTTGTGCATCAATCAGAGCACGTCTGACTGAACCACCGCCATCGACAACCAGCACCCGCCCGAGTCCATTTTCTTCGAGTACATCATAAAGCAGACCATTGTCTTCGAAGCATTTGACGGTAGTTATCTGACCACCAAAAGAAGTGCGTCCGCCAAAATTTGAAAACAGGGGTTCAACAACATTCACTTCTTCATGGTAAATATCACAAAGTTCGGAGGTATCGTATTTCATAGCGGTATCATCTGTTTGCCAGAGGTGGATAAAGTATATCGCGTTCTTTCTGAAGATAGCAAAAAAGCCAGCCGTGGCTGCAGGCCGGGATAAGTGATCCATCATCACATTACAGATGAATAATAAATTGGTCAGAAATGCCATTTTTCTGGTCATCGCGACTATTCACTGATATCAGCCGGTAAGAGAGGCGGGGAAACAAAATAATGATGCCGTCCGTCTGCAAGATACCGGCAGAAAAAATGGCGGAGAGATAAATCCTGCAGTGAGCGTGAGAAACTCTGAGGGTAAATAACAGTAAAAATGTGTATCAGCAGTGGTTAACGGGAGGCTGTGCATCGGGTGAAAACAGATCTCTGCCCGGAGACAGAGATCGGGTGATAAGAGCACGGTAAATTAAATTACAGAATAAAACGGCTCAAATCTTCATCAGCAACCAGTTTATCAAGGTGAGAACTCACATAACCGGCATCAATTGTCACTGACTCACCAGGGCGTTCGCTGGCATCGAAAGAGATTTCTTCCATCAGCTTTTCCAGCACGGTGTACAGACGACGAGCACCGATATTTTCGGTGGTCTCATTGACCTGCCATGCAGCTTCAGCAATACGACGAATGCCATCATCGCTGAACTCCACTGTCACACCTTCTGTTGCCATCAACGCTTTGTACTGTACCGTCACGGAAGCACTTGGCTCTGTCAGAATACGTTCAAAGTCATTAACGGTCAGTGCCTGAAGTTCGACACGGATAGGCAAACGTCCCTGCAGTTCAGGGATCAGGTCTGACGGGCTGGCGACCTGGAATGCACCTGATGCGATAAACAGAATATGATCGGTTTTCACCATTCCGTGTTTTGTCGAAACGGTACATCCTTCGACTAAGGGCAGCAAATCACGTTGCACACCTTCACGCGAAACATCCGGACCGGATGCCTGGCCACGCTTACAGATCTTATCGATTTCATCAATAAATACGATGCCATGTTGTTCTACCGCATCGATAGCTTCCTGCTTCAGTTCTTCAGGATTCACCAGTCTGGCGGCTTCTTCTTCGATCAGTAACTTCAGAGCATCTTTTATTTTCAGCTTACGGGATTTCTGTTTTTGTCCGCCCATGTTCTGGAACATAGACTGCAGCTGGCTGGTCATCTCTTCCATGCCGGGAGGCGCCATGATTTCAACATCCATCGGAGATGCAGCGAGATCGATTTCAATCTCTTTATCATCCAGCTGTCCTTCACGCAGTTTTTTGCGGAAAGACTGGCGTGCGGCAGAAGGCTCACTATTTTGCTCTGACTGTCCCCAGTTATTTTTTGCCGGTGGGATCAGTACATCCAGAATGCGTTCTTCAGCCTGTTCTTCGGCACGGGATTTATTGCGCTCAATTGCCTGGCTGCGTACCATTTTGACTGCAGCATCGGTTAAGTCACGGATAATCGAGTCGACCTCTTTTCCGACATAACCCACTTCGGTAAATTTTGTCGCCTCGACTTTAATAAAAGGTGCATTTGCCAGCTTCGCCAGGCGCCGGGCGATTTCTGTTTTACCTACCCCTGTCGGGCCGATCATCAGAATATTTTTAGGGGTCACTTCGTGACGCAGCTCGGCATCCAGCTGCATACGACGCCAGCGGTTACGCAGGGCGATAGAGACAGCACGCTTTGCGCCATCCTGACCAATGATGAACTTATTCAGTTCACTTACAATTTCGCGAGGAGTCATTTCAGACATAGTAAAAATCCTTACGTCCTGGACGTCAGTTCTTCAATGGTGACGTTATGGTTGGTGTAGATACAAATATCACCTGCGATATCCAGTGCTTTTTCGGTAATCTCACGGGCACTGAGTTCACTGTTTTCCAGCAGTGCACGTGCTGCGGCCTGAGCATAGGGTCCGCCGGACCCGATAGCGATCAAATCATTTTCAGGCTGGATCACATCACCATTACCACTGATAATCAGAGAGGCATTTTCATCGGCTACCGCCAGCAGAGCTTCCAGACGGCGTAGCATACGGTCGGTACGCCAGTCTTTAGCCAGCTCTACGGCAGCTTTAACCAGATGTCCCTGGTGCATTTCCAGCTTGCGCTCAAACAGTTCAAACAGGGTGAAAGCATCGGCGGTGCCGCCGGCAAAACCGGCAATGACTTTGTCGTTATACAGGCGACGTACTTTTTTGACGTTACCCTTCATTACTGTATTACCAAGAGTAGCCTGGCCGTCACCACCAATCACTACCTGGCCATTGCGTCGAACACTTACAATCGTTGTCACGGGCCGCCCCTTTTTAGATCAAGAAAAAAACTCCGCGCAGTACGCGGAGTCACTTAAGGGGGTATATGGGGGAGGATTGAAGGCTTTCAACCCCCGGCAGAAAGAGTAATACAGTTTGTATGGCCAGAACCGCGCAGTTGTCTGACGATACTGTCCACCTTAGCCCTGTCCTGATACGGTCCGATCACTACCCGGTTCCAGCCCCCGCCAGTGGTAATCCGGCTTTCAAAGCCTTCAAAGGCCAGAGAGGCTCGTACAGACTCTGCCGGTGCGCTGCCTTTGAATGAACCGCATTGTATCAGCCAGTGTTTTCCTGGTGTGGCTGCCGGCTGTTTGCTGACAGGTGCTGCCGCAGGCGCAGTGACAGCCGGAGTGCTGGTCTGTGCATGACCCACTGCCGGTTGTTGTGCCTGCTGCTGGCGATCAGCACGTTGTTGCCTTTCTGCCTGTTGTTGCCGCTCCAGACGCTGTTGTTTTTCAAGGCGCTGTTGGCGCTCTGCCTGCTGTGCCTGTAGCAACTGTTGTTGCTGATAGGTTTTCTGTTGTTGCAGGGTTGCAGCCTGCTGACGCAGTGTCTGTTGCTGTTGTGCCGGGGTTTGCTGATTCCACGGTACTTCATTGAGTTGCGTCGGCTGCTGGCGCATATCTGCGGCCATCTGCTCCAGTAACTGGCGCTGCTCATCAGTTAACTGGGTCTGTGATTTTATCTCTCCCCCTGCAGAAGGCTCGGTCGGAACCGGCACAGTGGTCTGGCGATTCTCCAGTTCTTTTATATACTTCCAGCGTTCTTCCGGTTTAGGAGGTAAGCCATTACCGGCATTTTTATGCGGTATAACTTCCGGTACTTCTTCTTTTTTATGATGGGTTATAAACCACAGACCGCCGGCAAAAGTGACCAGTACAGCAACAGCCAGTACGATCATCTGTTTTGGTAATCCCGGGCGGGTCTTGCCCTTTTTACCCCGAGGAGCGTTTTTCCTGCGCTGCGTCCCTGTTGAACGCCCGCGGCCTACATAGTCTTTTTGTGCCACATTCGTTCCGATAAGTTATACATCAGTCTGGCGGGCGAACAGCCCAGATCTTTATATTTAATCGCAATAACTCCGTCATTTTACTCAAGGGGATGAACTTTGACCAGTAAACTCTGCCTGAGTTATTGCCTGAAAAATCTCGTCAGCGCGGACGGTTGTACTCCATTGTTACGCCGGTGCTAACGTCGACTGGCGAACGACCAGGCTGGCTTCCAGTAACCGGGAGCCGCCATTGATTCGTTCTCCTTTGATGATTTCAATTAATAACGTCGCCGCTTCGCAGCCGATCTGAAAACGGGGCTGAGAAATGGTAGTCAGTGGCGGATGACTGTACCGGGCTATATCAATATCATCAAAACCGATAACAGATAATTGCTGCGGTATTCGGATACCCAGTAATGAAGCCTGATGCATAACACCCAGTGCCATCAGATCGTTATGACAAAATACAGCATCAGGGGGATCCGGTAATCGCATCAGCCGGGATAGGGCGTCTCTGCCCGAGTCAAAGCTGAAATCACCACGGGCCAGATAATGGGGATTAATGTCAATATTGTGACGTCTCAGGGCCTGAATATAGCCTTGCTTACGATACTGGCAGTGAGAGATCGACTCGGGACCTGTCACACAGGCGATCTTTTTAACCCCCGTGTTTAACAGATAGCTGACGGCATTGAAGGCCGAAGTCAGGTTATCGATATGTACGGTCGGGTAGTCCAGATCGGCAGAAAATTCGTTAGCCATCACCAGTGGGGGTAATTGATCACGATGGACCAGTTCGTGTAATGGAGGGACCTGAGAACCCAGCAGCAGTAACCCGTCTATCTGCCGCGTCAGTATTTGTTCCAGAAAACCCACTTCCTGTAAATTCTGATGGGCACAGTCACCGATTAACACCAGATACCCCTCAGCCGCTGCAGTGATCTCGATACCGCGGATCATTTCATAGAAAAACGGGTCACATATATCAGGAACGAGAATTAACAGCGTCCGGGAGTCATTTCTTTTTTGTTGCCTGGGAAGCAGGGCAGACGAATAGCCCAGTCCGGCCATCGCCTGTATCACTTTCTGACGTGCTGAAACCGACACTTTTTCCGGAGAGGCCAGGGCACGTGAAACAGTGGCTGTTGAAACACCGGCTCTTTCGGCAACATCTTTCATGGTGGCACGAGTCGGTGGTGGATTCTGTTTCAAAGCATAAACTCCCGGCAGTCAGTTAGTCATCAGATAAGGCGGTACACAACACCGCAGCTACGGCTATTGTTAGCAGATTATCTGCCGCCTCCGTTACCAGATTTGCAATAAATCACTCAGTCAGTGATGTATTTTCGTACTGTATCGCACATTGATAATGACCGTCAGTTTTCTGTCGGGTCGATATCCAGGGTCCATTTGATTTTCCGTAATGCCGGTAATGCTGTCACCAGCGGCAGTGTGTGGCTCAGAATACGTTGCAGTTGTTTACGTGAGGTATGTTGTAATAATAGTTGCCAGCGCCAGCGGCCGTTTCTTTTTGACTGCAATGCCGGCACCGGCCCCATAATCCAGAAATGATCATCTTTTAGCGGACTGGCCTCCAGCAGATTACGCAACTGCAGCAGAAACTGTTCTGCCTGCTGGTTATCCGCGTCATCAGCACGAAACAGGGCGTGGCTGGAGTAGGGCGGCAGGCTGACCAGCTTTCTTTCCTGCAATGTCTGGCGGGCAAAGGAGAAATATCCCTCATATAACAGGGTATGTAATAGCGGGTGTTCCGGGTGGTGGGTCTGTAATACAACCTCACCTTGTTTCCCTGCCCGTCCTGCCCTGCCTGCAACCTGGGTATACAACTGGGCAAAACGCTCTGCGGCCCGGAAATCGGCAGAAAACAGTGCACCGTCTGCATCGAGCAGGGCAACCAGAGTGACATCCGGAAAATGGTGACCTTTGGCCAGCATTTGTGTTCCTGCAAGAATACGGGCCCCTCCCCGATGAATATCGTCCAGATGTTGTTCCAGTGTGCCTTTACGGCTGGTGGTATCACGGTCTACCCGGGTGACCGGTATCCCGGGAAATAATGTTTTTAGCTGTTCTTCCAGCTGTTCTGTCCCCATCCCCACCGGCATCAGATGTGTTGAACCACACTGAGGGCACTGGTAAGGCAGGGGCCGCTGGCTGTCACAGTGATGACAGCGCAGCAAACGTTGTTGCTGATGGAAGGTATAGTAATGCTCACAGCGCTGGCACTCGGCCAGCCATCCGCAGTCATGACAAAGTAAGGCCGGCGCATAACCCCGTCGGTTGAGGAACAGCAGCACCTGATTATCAGCCTGAAGATGCTGACGCATTTTATTGATCAATACCGGGGAAAGTCCTGACTGTAAACGTACACCCTTTAAGTCGATAAGCTGCTGCAGCGCAGGGCGCGCATTACCGGCACGTTTTGTCAGCGTTAACTGGCGATACTTTCCGGTGTCGACATTATGCAGTGTTTCCAGCGCCGGGGTCGCTGAACCGAGGACAACCGGTATATTTTCCTGATGTGCGCGGAAGACCGCTAAGTCCCTGGCATGGTAGCGCCATCCTTCCTGTTGCTTATAAGAGCTGTCATGCTCTTCATCAATAATGATGACCCCTGGTCTGGCCAGCGGAGTAAACAGTGCCGAGCGGGTACCGATAATAATTGCCGACTCCCCCCGGCCAGCCCGCAGCCAGACATTTAACCGCTCGCTGTCATTCAGCGCAGAATGAAGTACATCGACAGGGGCATGAAAACGTTCACGGAACCGGGCGATAGTCTGGGGTGTCAGGCCGATTTCGGGAACCAGCACTAAGGCCTGTTTACCTTCGGCCAGAATATTTTCCAGCACACTGAGGTAAACTTCGGTTTTTCCTGAGCCGGTAATACCCGCCAGCAACCAGGCCGCATATTGGTTATCCAGGCTGCGGATCGCGCCGACAGCCGTTGCCTGTTCGGTGTTTAACCTCAGGCGTTCACCCTTTACCCGATAGTCTTTACGCCAGTCTGTGAGTTGCGGAGGGATTTCGCTCAGTTCACACAGGCCTTTTTTACGTAAGGCTTGCAATACCGCATCACTCAGATCGTGCTGACTGAGCTCATGGCGCTGCAAAGGAGCACTACGCAGAGCAGAAAGGGCCTGTTGTTGTTTTACTGCCCGTTTCAGGCTTTCCGGGGCGGTGATTTTTCCTTGTTCGGTCAGTGACCATTGCCAGCCTGAAGGGGGAACGGCCGGGCGACCCTGACGGAGTAATACCGGTAATGCATGGAAGAGAACCTCGCCGACCGGATAGTGGTAATACCCCGTGGCCCAGTTCAGCAGTTTCCATAATGATTCCGTAAATATATTTTGCGGATCAATCACTGCATCAATCGTTTTCAGCTGTGCTTCAGGCAGCTCACTCTGGGCGGTTACCGCATACACAATCCCCGTCATTTTCCGGTGACCAAATGTCACACTGACTCTGCTGCCTGTTACCGGCACCGGGCCTGCCGGTGCAAGATAATCAAACAGACGAGGCAGAGGGACAGGAAGTGCGACCTTAATGACAGGCATTCAGTAGGCTCCGGCGAATCAAAATTGTAGTGTACACGGTGAATCCTGTCGCTGGCATGGTTAATTTATTTGCATCATATCAATGAGGTTCTGTATAATATAGCGCCGCTGTTGCTTGTAACGGCAGCAGTGCATCAAAAAAACATTCTTTTTTAACCGCGTGTGGTGCTGTGCAGGTTCGCCTGGCACGGAGAGCGACACGGCCTTCTACAGAGGTTCTCCCATGAAACAAGGTATTCACCCGGAATATAAAGCAGTCACCATTACCTGCTCTTGCGGTAACGTTATCAACACTCACTCTACCATGGGTCACGATGTGAACCTGGACGTATGTGGTAAATGCCACCCGTTCTACACTGGTAAACAGCGTGTTGTTGACACCGGTGGTCGTGTTGAACGTTTCAACAAACGTTTCAGCATCCCGGGTTCAAAATAAGTTTCTGACAGACGAGTCTGCGGATTCGGATGTAAAAAACCCGGCATTGCCGGGTTTTTTTTACCTTTTTTTACTCAGCAAAGAGTAAAACGCAGAAATTTCCCGCGATCAATATTCCCATTTATCCGGGTCAATGCCCATTTCACGCATGATGACTTTCGCTTCTTCCGGAATCTCGTCGCCACGCTCTTTCCGCAGATCATTATCATCCGGTAACGGTTGTCCGGTAAATGCATGCAAAAATGCCTCACACAGCAATTCACTGTTGGTGGCATGGCGCAGGTTGTTTACCTGGCGGCGAGTCCGCTCATCAGTCAGAATTTTAAGTACTTTCAGAGGGATAGAGACGGTAATTTTCTTTACCTGCTCACTTTTTTTGCCATGCTCAGCATAAGGGCTGATATATTCGGCATTCCATTCAGCCATGGGGTACCTTAATTAATAAAAAGTTAACTTGCCGGGTTCAGCTAATTATGCCAGATATCTGCATTATAGTTTTGCCTCAACAGGTAAATGGTTAACTGTCATAGTAGCAATTATGGCGATATCTGACTTTACCGGCTAATTTTAGCGTTTCTTGCTCTATTGCTCAATCTGTACTCACAGACATTTAGATGTCTAGATGTGTTGACGTCCAATGCATGGGTGTTATTCTGTACGCCTTTCCCCTTTTCAGTGAAAAATACGCCATGACACATAAGCAAGCGACCATCGCAGTCCGTAGCGGTTTGAATGATGACGAGCAATATGGCTGCGTAGTGCCGCCAATTCATCTTTCCAGTACCTATAATTTTGTGGATTTTAATCAGCCAAGAGCCCACGATTATTCACGCCGCGGAAATCCGACCCGTGATGTGGTACAGCAGGCGCTGGCAAAACTGGAAGGCGGCGCCGGGGCGGTGTTAACCAATACCGGAATGTCGGCGATCCTGCTGGTGACCACAGTTTTTCTGAAACCGGGAGATTTACTGGTCGCTCCTCACGATTGCTATGGTGGCAGCTATCGGTTATTCGATAGCCTGAGTAAGCGCGGTGCTTTCAGGGTTAAATTTGTCGATCAGGGGGATCCTCAGGCACTGGCGGAAGCAATGGCTGAAGGCCCGAAACTGGTACTGGTAGAAAGTCCGAGTAATCCGCTGTTACGGGTAGTGGATATTGAAGCTATTTGCCGGGCGGCCAAAGCAGCCGGAGCGGTCTCGGTAGTTGACAATACTTTCCTCAGCCCGGTATTACAGAATCCGCTATCACTGGGGGCCGATCTGGTGGTGCATTCCTGCACCAAATACCTGAACGGACACTCTGATGTGGTCGCGGGCACCGTGATTGCAAAAGACCCTGAACGGGTCACTGAACTGGCGTGGTGGGCGAACAATATTGGTGTGACCGGCGCTGCATTTGACAGTTATCTGTTGTTACGCGGATTACGTACCCTCGGGCCGAGGATGGCGGCTGCCCAGCGTAATGCACAGGCGATTGTTGATGCGCTGAAGAAACAACCGCTGGTGAAAAAACTGTATCATCCTTCGCTGCCTGACAACCCGGGCCATGAATTTGCCCGGCGTCAACAGAGGGGTTTTGGCGCTATGCTAAGCTTCGAACTCGATGGCGACGAACAGACCGTGAGAACCTTTCTGAAATCACTCTCCTTGTTTACACTGGCGGAGTCACTGGGTGGTGTGGAAAGCCTTATTTCTCACGCTGCAACCATGACCCATGCCGGTATGTCATCTGAGGCGCGGGCTGCGGCAGGTATTTCTGATACTTTATTGCGGGTATCTGTCGGTATCGAAGACCATGAAGATTTAGTTGCTGACCTGGAAAATGCATTTCGGGTGGCAGCAAAGGGGTAAGCATGACAATTTCATCAGACTGTGTGGCGTCCGGAATGAGACAACTGCATAAATTCGGGGGCAGCAGCCTGGCTGACGCAAAATGTTATCAGCGGGTCGCCGGGATTATGGCGGAGTATAGCCACCCCGGCGACCTGATGGTGGTGTCTGCCGCAGGAAGTACCACCAATCAACTGATTAGCTGGCTGAAACTCAGTAACACAGACCGCCTGTCTGCGCATCAGGTTCAGCAAAATTTACGTCGTTTTCAGACCGGACTGATGAGCAGCGTTCTGCCGGCCGAACAGGCAGACCCCTTGATTCAGACGTTTATTCATGACCTTGAACGTCTGGCAGTCCTGCTGGACAGCCCCGTCACCGATGCTGTCTATGCTGAAGTCGTGGGACATGGTGAAATCTGGTCAGCACGTTTAATGGCGGCGTTGTTATCACAGCAGGATATGAATACTCGCTGGCTGGATGCCCGGCAATTTTTATATGCAGAGCGTTCAGCCCAGCCGGAAGTGAATGAGACGGAATCCCGTCAGCGGTTGCAGCAGCTGCTGGCGGAATGCGCAGGTCAGCGGGTAGTGATCACCGGTTTTATTGCGCGTAACCAGGCAGGAGAAACTGTATTGCTGGGGCGTAACGGTTCTGACTATTCTGCTACCCAGATTGGCGCCCTGGCCGGGGCAGGGCGGGTGACTATCTGGAGTGATGTTGCCGGGGTGTACAGTGCTGACCCGCGGAAAGTCTCTGATGCCTGCCTGTTACCTTTGCTGAGGCTGGATGAAGCCAGTGAGCTCGCCAGGCTGGCGGCGCCTGTATTGCATACCCGTACTCTGCAACCGGTTTCTGTCAGTGATATTGATCTGCAGTTACGTTGCAGTTATCAGCCTGAGCAGGGATCGACGCGTATTGAGCGGGTACTTGCTTCCGGCACCGGTGCCCGTATTGTTACCAGCCATGATGATGTGTGTCTGATTGAAATTGAAATCGCGAAGCAGCATGACTTTGCTGCCCTGAAAAAAGAGGCTGAACTGCTGCTGGCCCGTGCTCAGCTGCGCCCTCTTGCCAGCGGAACGCATCCGGATCGCTACCTGCTACAACTCTGCTATACCTCGGAAGTGGTGGACAGTGCACTGGCTTTGCTGCAGAGCAGCGGCCTGCCGGTAAATGTCCGTTTACGTAACGGGCTGGCACTGGTCGCTATGGTCGGGGCCGGTGTCGTCCGCAATCCGTTACATGCCCACCGTTTCTGGCAGCAAATCAAGGACCAGCCGGTCGAGTTTGTCTGGCAGTCAGAGCAAAATATCAGCCTGGTTGCGGTATTGCGTTGCGGGCCGACACAGCACCTGATACAGGGGCTCCATCAGTCGCTGTTCGGCGCGGAGAAACGTATCGGGCTGGTTCTGTTTGGTAAAGGGAATATAGGTTCACGCTGGCTGGAATTATTTGCCCGTGAACAGGAAAACCTGTCCGGACGAACCGGCTTTGAGTTTGTGCTGGCCGGTGTGGCCGACAGCCGGAAAAGCCTGCTGAATTATGAAGGGCTGGATGCCAGCCGTACCCTGGCTTTTTTTGAGGATGAATCAGAGCTTCGTGATGAAGAGTCACTATTCTTATGGATGCGGGACCATCCTTTTGATGACCTTGTCGTACTGGATGTTACCGCCGACAGCCGTATTGCTGAGCAGTATCTGGATTTCGCCAGTTACGGCTTTCATGTGATTAGTGCTAACAAAGTGGCCGGTTCATCAGACAGTACTCACTGGCGCCAAATTCGCGATGCCTTCAAACGGACAGGGCGTCACTGGTTATACAATGCTACTGTCGGCGCAGGGTTACCGATAAACTATGCCGTACGTGATCTGCGGGATAGCGGTGACTCAATATTGTCCCTCAGTGGTATTTTTTCCGGCACCTTATCGTGGTTATTCCTGCAATATGACGGAACGGTACCTTTTACCGAGCTGGTCGACCAGGCCTGGCAGCAGGGGCTGACAGAGCCTGATCCGCGGGTAGACCTCTCAGGGCAGGATGTTATGCGCAAGCTGGTGATCCTTGCCCGTGAAGCTGGTTATGATATTGAGCCGCATCAGGTCAGGGTAGAATCCCTGGTACCGGAGCATTGCGCTGAAGCATCGGTTGATCATTTCTTTGAAAATGCGGATGAACTGGATGAGCAAATGCTGCAACGCTATGAGGCAGCGGCTGAGATGGGTCTGGTACTGCGTTATGTCGCACGGTTTGATGCCAGCGGTAAAGCCAGAGTCGGAGTTGAAGCCGTCAGGTCTGATCACCCGCTCGCGGCCTTACTACCCTGTGATAATGTGTTTGCGATTGAAAGTCGCTGGTACCGGGATAATCCGTTGATTATCCGCGGCCCGGGTGCCGGACGTGATGTCACCGCAGGGGCGATCCAGTCGGATATCAACCGGCTGGCCCAGTTACTCTGATCTGTGTCGGGCAGAGTGATCCTCTGCCCTTATTTTTTCCTGCTGCCAGAGGTCTTGCTGGCCTGTATCACGCCCCCTCACCTGTACCCTGTATGAATTTCCGTCAGCATAACATGCTGATAATTCAATTGACCCTGCTGTCTGAATTCGTCAACTTAAACATCCAGACGTCTAAACGTTTGGATGTTCAAATTTGACAGCAGCGGTGATTGAAGAGGTGACAGGATGAGTTTCTTTCATGCCAATCAGCACGAGGCGCTTAATCAAAGTCTTGCTGAATTAAACGGACGCATTAATGTCTCTTTTGAGTTTTTTCCTCCACGAAGCCGGGAAATGGAAGATATTCTGTGGCGCTCTATTGAGCGTCTGCGTAACCTGAATCCCGCTTTTGTCTCCGTAACCTATGGTGCGAATTCCGGAGAGCGTGCGCGAACCCACAGTGTTATTAAAGGGATAAAAGAGCGTACCGGACTGGAAGCCGCACCTCACCTGACGTGTATCGATACTGATAGCCATGAACTACGGAAAATTGCGCAGGATTACTGGGATAACGGTATCCGCCATATTGTGGCGTTACGCGGGGATTTGCCTTGTGCCGGCCAGAAACCCGCCATGTATGCTGCCGATCTGGTCGCACTGCTGAAAGATGTCGGTGACTTTGATATTTCGGTGGCTGCTTATCCTGAAGTCCACCCTGAATCAAAAAGCGCCCAGGCCGACTTACTCAGCCTGAAACGTAAAGTCGATGCCGGGGCTGACCGGGCCATCACCCAGTTTTTTTTCGATGTGGAAAGTTATCTGCGTTTCCGTGACCGTTGTGCGGCTGCAGGCATTGACGTGGAAATTGTTCCCGGGATCTTACCGGTCAGTAATTTTAAACAGCTGCAGCGCTTTGCCACCCTCACCAATATCCGTGTACCGCACTGGATGAGCAGAATGTTTGACGGGCTTGATGACGATGCTGAAACTCGTAAGCTGGTCGGAGCGAACATTGCGATGGACATGGTAAAAATTCTCTCCCATGAGGGAGTGAAAGATTTCCATTTTTATACACTGAACCGTGCGGAAATGAGTTATGCCATTTGCCATACGCTGGGCGTACGGCCGCAAATGACGCACCAGTGAGGGGATCTATCCGGCAGGGCAACGCGGGCACCCTTGCCGGGTTATTATCTGAAAGCCTGTGGGTTATATCAGCCAGTATTACGCATTCCTGCCGCAATCCCGGCAATTGTCACCATCAGGGCCTGTTCAACCGACGGATCCGCCGGTTCGCCTGCGGCTTCTGCGGCCCGTGAACGGTGCAGTAATTCTGCCTGCAATACATTCAGGGGATCCGTATACACGTTACGTAACGCAATCGATTCTGCAATCCATGGCTGATCTGCCATCAGATGTGCATCGTTGGAGATAGTCAGTACCGTTTTAATATCTTTCTCCAGTTGCTCACGCAGCTGTTTACCCAGTGGCCAGAGTGACGGGTCAACCAGTCGCTGATCATAATATTCAGCCAGCCATAAATCAGCTTTGGCAAACACCATCTCCAGCATACCGATGCGGGTTGAGAAAAACGGCCAGTCACGGCACATAGCTTCCAGCGCATTTTGCTGACCTTTGGCCATGGCGTTTTGCAGGGCGGCACCTGCTCCCAGCCATGCCGGCAGCATCAGGCGGTTTTGCGTCCATGCGAAAATCCACGGGATCGCCCGTAATGATTCAACACCACCGGTCGGACGGCGTTTCGCGGGCCGGGAACCCAGAGGCAATTTACCCAGTTCCTGCTCCGGGGTTGCTGCACGAAAATAGGCAACGAAGCCCGGGTGTTCCCTGACATAATCACGATACATTGCACAGGAATCTTCTGACAGCTGATCCATAATGTTCTGCCATTCCGGTTTCGGTTCCGGCGGAGGCAGCAGGTTGGCTTCCAGAATGGCTCCGGTGTACAGAGACAGGCTGGCAATAGTGACCTCCGGCAATCCGAATTTGAAACGGATCATTTCCCCCTGTTCAGTCACGCGCAGGCCACCTTTCAGGCTGCCCGGAGGTTGTGATAGTAAAGCTGCCTGGGCAGGCGCCCCGCCCCGGCCGATAGAACCACCGCGGCCATGGAACAGGGTTAAGGCTATACCGGCTTTTTCGCAGGTTTTAATCAGCGCATCCTGTGCCTGATACTGCGCCCAGCTGGCGGCCATTACCCCGGCATCTTTGGCAGAATCAGAATAACCAATCATCACCATCTGTTTGCCCTGGATAAATCCGCGATACCAGTCGATGTTTAGCAGCTGAGTCATTACATCATTGGCATTATTCAGGTCATCAAGGGTTTCGAAAAGTGGTGCCACCGGCAGTGCGTAGCGGATACCGGCTTCCTTCAGCAGCAGGTGAACCGCCAGAACATCGGAAGGTGTTTTAGCCATCGAAATGACGTAAGCAGCAATCGAACCCTGTGGAACCTCAGCAGCTACACGACAGGTTTCCAGAACCTCGCGGGTCTCCTCGCTGGCTTCCCATTGCTGCGGCAACAGTGGACGTTTGGAGTTGAGTTCGCGGATAAGGAAAGCCTGTTTATCTGTTTCTGACCAGCTTTCGTAATCACCTAATCCCAGATAGCGGGTAATCTCTGCCAGTGCTTCCGTATGGCGGGTGCTTTCCTGACGCAAATCAATACGTACCAGTGGTACGCCGAAACACTTAATCCGGCGCAGTGTATCCAGTAACTGACCATTAGCGATAATTCCCATACCGCATTGTTGTAAGGACTGATAAATAGCGAATAACGGGTCCCACAGTTGATCGTTGGTCACCAGTAAATCTGTCGGGCGGCCCGGATAATCACCTTTCAGACGGCGTTCCAGGTAAGCCTGGGTATTGATCAGCTGGCTGCGGATACGTTTCAGAATCACCCGGTAAGGTTCCAGTGCTTGCGGATCGCCACACAACGTTCTGACCTCATCACTACAGACTGACATGGATAGCTCGGAAATCAGCACTCCGATATCACGTAAGAACATATCTGCGGCTTTCCAGCGGCTTAGCTGAATAACATGTCGGGTGACCGGGGCGGTAACATTCGGGTTGCCATCACGATCCCCTCCCATCCATGAAGTAAACGTTACCGGGACAAAATCGACCGGCAATCGAATGCCAAAGGTTTCCTCTGCCTGCTCATTCAGCTCACGCAGAAATGCCGGAACGCCGTCCCACAGGCTGTTCTCTACGACGGCAAACCCCCATTTTGCCTCATCTACCGGTGTCGGACGCACTTTACGTATTTCGTCCGTATGCCAGGCCTGGGCGACTAACTGGCGTAAGCGACGCATAATGCTGTTACGTTCATGATCCGTCAGATCGGCATGATCCAGTTGTTGCAGGCAGCTGTTCACTTCAACCAGTTTATGGATCAAGGTACGGCGGGTAATTTCGGTCGGATGCGCGGTCAGGACCAGTTCGATAGATAACGATTCAATAGCCTGCAGGATGTCAGATTCTGATAAGTTTTTTTGCTGTTTTAGCCGTTCAAAAGCCTGTTTCAGCAGTTCCGGGTTATTAGCCCCCTGGGACTGGTGGGAAATCGTCTGATATTGCTCGGCGACATTGGTCAGATTCAGAAACTGGCTGAACGCTCTGGCGACGGGTAATAATTCATCATTAGATAAGTTTTGCAGGGTCGAAAGCAACGCCTGACGATCGGAATCATGTCCGGCACGGGATGACTTGGAAAGCTTACGTATCCTTTCCACCTTGTCGAGAATATTTGCCCCTGACGCATCCTTCACTGTATCCCCGAGCAGTTTACCCAGCATACTGACGTTACTTCGCATTGCAGAATATTGTTCGTTCATGTGGCCCTGACACCCTATGCTATTTATGTGAGTTTGTTACCCGTCCTGCATAACCCTGTCTTTTATCTAGCCATGTAACGTACGATTCGTCAAATGACTTGATCGTGATCACATACATCCCAACTTATTGAATTTAATAAAATTTGAAAAACAGGCTATTTAATAAGTTATTCTTATAAAAAGGGAAATATCACCGGGCAGTGAATAATAACTGCCCGGCGGAAAGGTCACTGGCAAAAATGATGAACGACACGTTCGATTAACTGACGGGTAGGGTTGATAAATGCTGTGTCGAGATATTCATCTGGCTGATGGGCCTGCTCAATAGAACCGGGCCCCAGTACCAGGGTAGGGCATAGCTGTTGGATAAAAGGGGCTTCGGTACAATAGTTAACAATTTCTGTGTCGGTCCCCAGCAGTTTTTCAATGACCGCGACCAGTCCGTGATGACGGGGACATTCATAGCCCGGAATGGGCGGATGCAGATCACTGATTGTCAGCCGGCCCGGCCAGCGCTCACTGACCGGTGCCAGACTTTCCAGCAGTAATTCATGTAAATCAGGCAGTGCCATGCCGGGCAATGGGCGCAGGTCCATATGCAGTTCGCAACAGGCACAGATCCGGTTCGGAGAATCTCCGCCATGAATTGCTCCGAAGTTCATGGTCGGATAAGGAATGACAAAGCCGTCATGGTGATATTTCTCTTTCAGTGTGTTACGCAGGCCAGTCAGGTGCCCGATGGCATCATGCATCAGTTCAATCGCATTGACACCCCGCTCAGGATCACTGGAATGCCCCGATTGTCCCTGAATACGGATAGCTTTTGACAGATGCCCTTTATGCGCCCTTACCGGTTTCAGAGACGTCGGTTCACCGATAATCGCACAATCAGGTCGCAGGCTGGTGGTACGTGCGAAATAGCTGGCCCCTGCCATAGTGGTTTCTTCGTCAGCGGTAGCCAGAATATACAGCGGTTTTTTCAGCCGTGTAATATCCACATCACGCAGGGTATCGAGAATAAAAGCAAAAAATCCTTTCATATCTGCGGTACCCAGCCCGTATAGCTTATTGTCCCGCTCTGTCAGCGTAAAAGGGTCCTGTGACCAGCGCCCGTCATCAAAGGGGACAGTATCCGTGTGGCCTGCCAGCATCAGTCCGCCTGAACCCTTACCGGCACGGGCCAGCAGGTTAAATTTATTGCGTGTTTCCGGCACAGGCTGCACTTCCGTATGGAAACCCAGATCGCGAAACCACCCGGCCAGCAGATTAATCAGCGCCTCATTACTCTGATCCAGCGCGGGTTCTGTCGTACTGACCGACGGTGTGGCAATTAACTGACGATAAAGCTCAATAAAAGGCGGTAATTTTATCTTCACTGTTGACGGTCCTTGCGTTAGGATGTATCAATATTCATGCATTAATTATGAATAAAAATACATTATGGCCTGAAGTATGTGAACTGTTTTTGCTCACGAAGGCAATCCGTAAGACGGTAGATACCGTCAGCTGAAATATAGACTTACGTATAAGGTACACAGCCTGATGCTGAACACGCTGATTGTAGGCGCCAGTGGTTATGCCGGTGTTGAACTGGTGACTTACCTGAATCGCCATCCGCATATAAACATAACCGGAATAGCCGTCTCCGCGCAAAGCCCGGATGCAGGAAAACTCTTGTCTGATCTGCATCCGCAGTTAAAAGGACAGACAGACCTGCGACTACAGCCATTGACCGATGTGGCTGAACTGGCGAACGGTACTGACGTGGTCTTTCTGGCAACGGCACATGAAGTCAGCCATGATCTGGCCCCGCAATTCCTGGCACAGGGGTGTGTGGTATTCGATTTATCAGGCGCCTGGCGGGTTAATAGTGCTGAATTTTATACCCGCTATTACGGATTCACACATCAGCACCCGGAGTTGCTGAAAAAAGCTGTCTACGGACTCGCAGAATGGCAGCAGGATAATCTCCGCCAGGCCGGGTTAATTGCGGTACCCGGCTGCTACCCGACAGCAGCTCAGCTGGCCATTAAACCCTTACTGGATGCCGGTTTGCTTAATACCGCACACTGGCCAGTGATTAATGCTACCAGCGGGGTCAGCGGGGCCGGACGTAAAGCTTCCCTGAACACCAGTGTGTGTGAAGTCAGTTTACAGCCCTACGGCCTGTTTACTCACCGCCATCAGCCGGAAATTGCCGAACATTTAGGGATTCCGGTGATCTTTACTCCTCAGTTGGGGAATTTCCCGCGGGGTATTCTGGCCACCATTACCTGCCGGTTAACTGCAGGTATCACTGCACAGGATGTGGCAAAAGCATTCCATGATGCCTATGACGATAAACCGCTGGTGCGTTTGTACGACACCGGCGTCCCGGCCCTGAAGTCGGTCGTGGGCCTGCCATTCTGTGATATTGGTTTCGCCGTTCAGGGAGAGCATCTGATTATCGTCAGCGCGGAAGATAACCTGCTTAAAGGGGCCTCTTCTCAGGCTGTGCAATGCATGAATATACGTTTCGGGTACCCTGAAACACTTTCTCTGCTTTAAGGATGGATATCATCATGACAAAGCCATTGATCATTAAACTGGGGGGTGTTTTGCTGGATAGCGAAGAAGCCCTGGACCGTTTATTTGACGCATTACTCGCTTACCGTAATAGTCACCAGCGTCCGCTGCTTATTGTTCATGGCGGGGGATGCCTGGTCGATGAACTGATGAAAAAACTGGCGCTGCCGGTCAGTAAAAAAAATGGTTTGCGGGTCACTCCGGCAGATCAGATCGATATTATTACCGGAGCCCTGGCGGGCACAGCGAATAAAACATTGCTGGCCCGGGCTAAAAAATATGGCATCAACGCGGTTGGCCTGTCACTGGGTGATGGCGGTATTGTGAATGTTGCACAATTTGATGATGAACTGGGGCATGTCGGGCAGGCAAGCCCGGGAAACCCTGCTCTGGTGACGACGTTACTGGATGCCGGTTATTTACCGGTGATCAGCTCTATCGGGATCACCGATGAAGGGTTATTAATGAATGTGAACGCTGACCAGGCGGCAACAGCACTGGCTGCAACCCTGGGCGCAGATCTGGTATTACTGTCTGATGTCAGCGGTATTCTGGATGGTAAAGGACAGCGGATTGCCGAAATGACGGCTCAGCATGCGGAAACGCTCATCGGCAGGGGAATCATCACCGATGGCATGATCGTTAAAGTTCATGCTGCGCTGGATGCTGCGAAAACTCTCGGACGACCGGTAGATATTGCCAGCTGGCGTAATGCAGAGCAGCTCCCTGACTTATTTAACGGTGTACCAATCGGTACCCGGATTCTGGCTTAACGACAAAGACTGATTCAAGGATTATAAGATGCAAACTCAAGGCATAAAAAAAATCGTATTGGCGTATTCCGGCGGGCTTGATACCTCTGCGATTATTCCATGGCTGAAAGAGAACTATGGTTGTGAAGTGGTTGCCTTTGTTGCCAATGTCGGCCAGGACCCTGCCGATCTGGCCGGGGTGGAAGAAAAGGCCCTGCAGTCGGGTGCATCTGAATGCCATGTAGTCGATCTGCGTGAAGAATTTATCAGCGACTATGTTTATCCTGTGCTGCAAACTGGCGCGCTGTATGAAGGGACCTATTTGCTGGGTACCTCAATGGCCCGGCCGATCATTGCCAGGGCTCAGGTTGAACTGGCACTGAAAGTGGGCGCTGATGCATTGTGTCATGGTGCCACCGGTAAAGGTAACGATCAGGTACGTTTTGAAAGCACTTACACTGCCCTGGCACCGCAGCTTAAAGTGGTTGCTCCGTGGCGTGAGTGGGATCTGCGTTCCCGTGAAGCACTGCTTGACTACCTGAAAGAACGTAATATTCCGACGACAGCCACTCTCGAAAAAATTTACAGTCGTGATGAAAATGCATGGCATATTTCAACCGAAGGTGGTGTGCTGGAAAGTCCGTGGAATGCACCAAATAAAGATTGCTGGGTCTGGACTGTTGATCCGCAGGACGCGCCAGATCAGCCGGAAGAAGTCTCGGTGACTGTCGAGAAAGGGCGTATTGTTGCTGTTAACGGTG
This sequence comes from Tatumella sp. JGM94, assembly GCF_018257595.1. Classification (NCBI taxonomy): domain Bacteria; kingdom Pseudomonadati; phylum Pseudomonadota; class Gammaproteobacteria; order Enterobacterales; family Erwiniaceae; genus Tatumella; species Tatumella sp. JGM94. Next base: position 83,185 of record NZ_JAERJN010000017.1, read on the forward strand.
AGGCACTTTCCCCGTTCGGCTGCCTGGATGTTCTGAACGCGCTGGGCGCAAAACATGGCGTCGGACGTATCGATATTGTTGAGAACCGTCTGGTCGGTATGAAATCCCGTGGTTGTTATGAAACACCGGGCGGGACGATTATGGTGAATGCTCTGCGTGCTGTTGAGCAGCTGGTACTGGATCGTGACAGCTATAAATGGCGTGAGCAGCTGGGCCTGGAAATGTCTTATGTCGTGTATGACGGACGCTGGTTTACCCCGGTCCGTAAATCCTTACAGGCATCTTCTGAGTCACTGGCAGAAACCGTGAATGGTGAGGTTGTACTGCAGTTGTATAAAGGTCAGGTGACTGCTATCCGTAAAAAATCGCAGAACAGCCTGTACTCAGAAGAATTCGCTACCTTTGGCGAAGACGAAGTTTATGACCATAGCCATGCGGGTGGTTTTATCCGTCTGTACTCACTGTCATCACGTATCCGTGCACTGAAAGAGCAGAAGTAACCTTCCGTCTCATTCAGCCGTAATACCGGACCAGGGCGGCGGCTATGCCGCCTTGTTTTTAAGAATAACCGATTATAGGAAGTATCAGTATGGCACTGTGGGGCGGACGTTTTACTCAGGCAGCAGACCAGCGATTTAAACAATTTAATGATTCACTGCGTTTTGATTACCGGCTTGCGGAACAGGATATTACCGGCTCCGTTGCCTGGTCTAAAGCGCTGGTTACCGTGGGCGTACTGAGCCAGGAAGAACAACAACAACTGGAACAGGCTCTGCAGGCTCTGCTGAATGATGTCCGGGCGAACCCTGAGCAGATTCTGCAAAGTGATGCTGAAGATATCCATAGCTGGGTTGAAGGACAGCTGATTGATAAGGTGGGTGCGCTGGGTAAAAAACTGCACACCGGCCGTAGCCGTAATGACCAGGTTGCTACAGATCTTAAATTATGGTGTAAAACGATGATCACTGAGCTGCTGGCGGCAACCCGTCAGCTTCAGCAGGGTCTGGTTGCCACCGCCGAAGTTAACCAGGATGCCGTTATGCCGGGTTATACCCACCTGCAGCGTGCACAACCGGTAACTTTTGCGCACTGGTGTCTGGCATATACAGAAATGCTGGCCCGTGATGAAAGCCGTCTGCAGGATGCGCTGAAGCGTCTTGATGTCAGTCCGCTGGGCTGCGGGGCCCTTGCCGGTACGGCATATGAAATTGACCGTGAACAGCTGGCCGGCTGGCTTGGTTTTGCCTCTGCTACCCGTAACAGTCTGGATTCGGTGTCTGACCGTGACCATGTGCTGGAACTGCTTTCCGATGCATCGATCGGCATGGTCCATTTATCGCGTTTCGCCGAAGATCTTATCTTCTTCAACTCCGGTGAAGCAGGCTTTGTCGAATTAGCGGATAAAGTCACTTCCGGTTCTTCCCTGATGCCACAGAAGAAAAACCCGGATGCACTGGAGCTTATCCGCGGTAAATGCGGTCGTGTTCAGGGCGCCTTAACCGGGATGATGATGACTCTGAAAGGATTACCGCTCGCCTACAATAAAGATATGCAGGAAGATAAAGAAGGCTTGTTCGATGCGCTCGACACCTGGCTGGACTGTCTGCATATGGCCGGGCTGGTACTGGAAGGGATTCAGGTGAAACGTCCCCGTTGCCAGGAAGCCGCTGAACAGGGATATGCTAACTCCACGGAATTAGCCGATTACCTGGTGGCAAAGGGGGTTCCTTTCCGTGAGGCACACCATATTGTCGGCGAAGCCGTTGTTGCTGCGATTGGTAAAGGGGTCGCTCTGGAAGCATTGTCGCTGGATCAACTCCGTACTTTCAGCCCGGTGATTGGTGAAGATGTGTATCCGGTATTATCGTTACAATCCTGTCTGGATAAACGTAATGCCCGTGGTGGTGTTGCTCCGGCACAGGTCGCTTTAGCTATCCATGAAGCAAAACAACGTCTTACCTGATAACAAACAGCGGACCGGGGTCCGCTGTTTTATTGTCTGCCTGGCCGGGGGTATGCCGGTCAGCTTCTCAGGAAGTACTGTTCCAGGTCATCACTGCCACCAATATGGCGACCGCCAATAAAGACCTGTGGTACCGTGGCTCTGCCAGTGATTGCCCGCAGGCTGACAGTTGTCGCATCCTGACCTAAAATGATTTCTTCATACTGAATTCCGCGCTCCTGCAGCATCTGTTTAGCCCTGGTGCAGAACTGGCAGCCTGGTTTGGTAAACAGTGAGACGGATTCCTGTAATTTTACTTCCGGGGCCAGATACCGCAGCATGGTGTCTGCATCAGAGACTTCAAACGGGTCACCGGGTTTGTTGGGTTCAACAAACATTTTCTCAACGTGACCGTTACGTACCAGCATGGAATAACGCCATGAGCGTGCACCAAAGCCAAGGTCTTCTTTCCCGACCAGCATATCCATGCCACGGGTGAAATCACCATTACCATCCGGAATAAAAGTGATATTTTCTGCATGCTGATCGGCTTTCCATGCATTCATCACGAACGCATCATTAACGGAGATACATAAAATCTCATCCACACCATGTTGCGAAAATACGCTGTACAGCTCGTTATAGCGGGGTAAATGACTCGATGAGCAGGTGGGGGTAAATGCACCGGGCAGTGAAAATACAATTACTGTTTTATCTTTAAACAAGTCAGCAGTAGTCATATCTACCCATTTATCGCCCTGACGGGTATGGAAAGTAACTTCGGGTACGGTGCGACCTTCGTAACTGTTTGACATATTGGCTCCTGTCCTACGCCATATGGCGTTAAATAAAAGATGTTTGTTATCAGTTGAGATGATTATGACGATCTCAGCTTGATAGGGCTAATCGTTGATTGCTATGCTATCTATCGTCACTAGCTATCACAGACTGAAGGAAATCAATGAATATTCGCGACCTTGAGTACCTGGTATCATTGGCAGAACATCGCCACTTTCGACGTGCGGCAGATGCCTGCCATGTCAGCCAGCCGACGCTGAGCGGGCAAATCCGTAAACTGGAAGATGAGCTGGGCGTGATGCTACTGGAACGCACCAGCCGTAAGGTATTGTTTACTCAGGCCGGTTTATTACTGGTGGACCAGGCTCGTACTGTTTTACGGGAAGTCAAAGTGCTGAAGGAAATGGCCAGCCAGCAGGGCGAAACAATGTCCGGGCCATTACATATCGGTTTGATCCCTACCGTCAGCCCCTATTTACTGCCACAAATTGTGCCTATGCTGCATAAAACATTTCCCCGGCTGGAAATGTATCTGCATGAAGCACAGACTCAGCAATTGCTGGCTCAGCTGGATAACGGACAACTGGATTGCGCAATTATGGCTCTGGTTAAAGAGACAGAAGCCTTTATTGAAGTGCCGTTGTTTGATGAACCGATGAAACTGGCGGTATATTCCGATCATCCCTGGCATAACCGTGAGCGGGTACCCATGTCTGACCTGGCCGGTGAAAAGTTACTGATGTTGCAGGACGGACATTGTTTGCGCGACCATGCACTGGGCTTCTGCTTCTCTGCCGGAGCCGACGAAGATACCCATTTCCGCGCGACCAGTCTGGAAACGCTGCGAAATATGGTTGCTGCCGGAAGCGGAATCACTCTGATGCCTTCGCTGGCAGTGCCTGCTGAACGTGAACGGGATGGTGTTTGTTATATTACCTGCGATAAACCAGTACCACAGCGAACGATTGCACTGGTTTACCGTCCGGGTTCTCCTCTGCGCAGCCGCTACGAGCAGCTGGCAGAAACCATCAGTGCGCATATGGTTGCGTCAGGACAGATCTCAAAATAAACGGTTAAGGCCATTTAATGCCGCGACACGATAGGCCTCGGCCATAGTCGGATAGTTAAAGGTGGTATTTACAAAGTACTCAATAGTATTACCACCGTTCTTTTGCTCCATAATGGCCTGCCCGATATGGATAATTTCTGCCGCCCGTTCTCCGAAGCAATGAATACCCAGAATCTCTTTGGTATCCCGGTGGAATAAAATTTTCAGGCTGCCAATATTCATCCCGACGATTTGGGCACGGGCGAGGTGTTTAAATTGTGCCCGTCCTACTTCATAAGGGACTTTCATTGCTGTCAGTTGCTGCTCGGTTTTGCCGACGGAGCTGATTTCCGGAATGGTATAAATACCGGTCGGAATATCCTCAACCAGATGGGCGGTCGCTTCACCTTTAATCATCGCCAGTGCGGCAATACGGCCCTGGTCGTAAGCGGCGGAGGCCAGGCTGGGGTAGCCGATAACATCACCCACCGCAAAAATATGAGGCTGTGCGGTCTGGTACATATTATTAACTTTAAGCAGACCGCGGCTGTCGGCTTCCAGCCCGGCATTCTCCAGCGACAGTGAATCCGTATTTCCGGTACGGCCATTAGCATACAGCAGACAGTCTGCTTTCACTTTTTTACCGGATTTTAAATGGACGATGACGCCGTCGTCATTTCCTTCCACTTCTTCAAACTCTTCGTTATGGCGGATAACCACACCACTATTCCAGAAGTGATAAGAAAGAGAGTCTGACATCTCCTGATCGAGGAACGCCAGCAGACGGTCACGGGTATTGATCAGGTCGACCTTTACGCCCAGTCCGCGGAAGACAGAAGCATATTCACAGCCAATCACACCGGCACCATAAATAATGACGTGTGAAGGTTCGTGGCGTAAATCGAGGATCGAGTCGGAGTCATAAATACGGGGATGTGAAAAATCAACGTTGTCAGGATGATAAGGGCGTGAACCGCAGGCAATAACAAATTTACCGGCTGTCAGCCTCTCACGTGTACCGTCAGGCAATACAACTTCAATGGTATGAGCATCGACGAAGTTCGCATCACCCTGAAATATTTCACAGTGATTGCGTTCGTAAAAACCCTGGCGCATGGTTGTTTGCTGCTGAATAACATTTTCTGTATGTTTCAGAATGTCTGAAAATGAAGAACGTAACAGGCGTGAATGATCGCTGTATAACGGGTTTTGATTAAATTCGATGATTCGGCTGACAGCGTGTCGCAAAGCCTTTGACGGAATCGTTCCCCAATGGGTACAGCCGCCACCGATATTATGATAACGCTCAATAACCGCTACATGAGCTCCCTGTTTCACCAGCCCCATAGCAGCACCTTCACCGCCGGGACCGGAACCAATGACAATGGCATCGTAATCGTAAGACTTTTGCATACCCGTACGCCCTATTTTCATAAACATTTTAACAACCTAAATATAACATTTTAGTCATTCTGTCTGAACGCTAATCGTGTTATTTCTTGTTTCCGTGTTTAATGAACAGGTTAACAGGCGTTCACAAAGTTTGCCCCACTGTACGCTGATAATTTTGATATAGTGCCAACATAAAGTGTAAAAAGGCAGAGATGATGGGCGTCAGAGCACAACAAAAAGAACGTACAAGACGTACTCTTATTGAAGCAGCGTTCAGTCAGCTAAGTGCAGAACGCAGTTTCACCAGCCTGAGCTTACGTGAAGTTGCCCGTGAAGCAGGTATTGCACCGACTTCGTTTTACCGTCATTTCAAAGATGTGGATGAGCTTGGCCTGACTATGGTTGATGAAAGCGGGTTAATGCTGCGCCAGTTAATGCGTCAGGCGCGGCAACGAATCGCTAAAGGCGGTAGCATCATCAAAACCTCGGTCTCTACTTTTATGGAATTTATTGGTAATAACCCGAACGCCTTTCGTTTGTTACTGCGCGAACGTTCAGGGACTTCTGCTGCTTTTCGTGCCGCGGTCGCCAGAGAAATTCAGCACTTTATCGCCGAACTTGCCGACTATCTGGAATTAGAAAACCATATGCCGCGCAGTTTCACCGAAGCTCAGGCAGAAGCAATGGTCACTATTGTTTTCAGCGCAGGGGCTGAAGCGGTCGATGTAGATGCAGAACAGCGGCGAAAGCTGGAAGAGCGTCTGGTACTGCAATTACGCATGATCTCTAAGGGCGCTTATTACTGGTACCGCAGGGAGCAGGAAAGGCTGGCATCAGCTACCGAACACTCAGAACATGACGTAAACAGGTAATAATATGACTGAACAAAACACGCGTGATAAAGGCACCCTGATTCTGGCCTTTATTGCCGGTCTGTCAATTAATGGTAGTTTTTCTGCTTTATTTACTGACGGCGTCCCGTTTTCCTTTTTCCCTCTCATCTCGCTGGCGCTTTCTGTGTGGTATCTGCATCAGCGCTATCTGAACAGAAGTATGCCGGAAGGCACGCCTTCGCTGGCAGGAGGATTTTTTCTGCTAGGAATACTGGTCTGCAGTGCGGTAATCCGTACCCGGTACCCGCAAATCGGTTCTGATTTTCTACCGGTACTTTTAATGGTCTGTCTGGTTTTCTGGATTTTTAGCCGTTTTCGCCGTCGCTGATTTTACTAACATTACCGCCCATAAGAAGGGCAGTAACAGTTAGCCACAGATTTATTTACGGCGCAGCAGCACACCACATTCCATATGGTGGGTGTAAGGGAATTGATCGAACAATGCCAGACGTTCTACGTGGTGCGTGGTGCTCAGTGTTTCCAGGTTTTCGCTCAGGGTCTGTGGATTACAGGAGATATACAGAATAGCCGGATAAGCCTGAACCATTTTGAGTGTCTCACTGTCCAGACCGCTGCGCGGGGGATCAACAAAAATCGTTTCACAGTCATAGTCTTTAAGCTCGATACCCTGCAAACGGTTAAAAGAACGCACCCCTTGCATGGCCTGGGTAAACTCTTCTGCCGACATCCGGATAATCTGCACATTATCAATATTATTCGCGGCAATATTGTATTGTGCAGACTCTACTGAGGGTTTGGCTATTTCGGTGGCCAGTACGCGGCGGAAATTTCTTGCCAGCGCTAACGAAAAGTTTCCGTTACCACAGTAGAGTTCCAGTAAGTCTCCTTTAGCGCCACGGGTAGCCGCCAATGCCCACTCCAGCATCTTTACATTTATTGCTGCATTAGGTTGCGTAAAGCTGTTTTCCACCTGGCGATAAATCATTTCTCTGCCGTCCACGGTCAGGACTTCATCAACATAGTCGTGATCCAGGCAAATTTTTGTCTTTGTTGCGCGGCCGATGAACTGGACGTTAAATCCCCGGGCCCGCAGACTGTCACGCAGCAGAGATATTTCTGTCTGCCATACATCATCTATTTTCCGATGGTATAAAAGAGAGATAATGATTTCCCGGCTGCAGGTCGACAAATAATCGATCTGAAACAGTTTATGGCGTAATACAGGGTTATCACGTAATGCCTCTATCATCAGTGGCATCATGGTATTAATCAGTTCACTGGCGGCAGGAAAGCTGTCTACCCGGATTCGCTGGCGGGTCTGCTGATCAAAAATAATATGGTACAGATCATCTCCCTGATGCCAGATACGAAATTCTGCACGCATACGGTAATGGCTGACAGGCGAGCGAAATACTTCGGCATCAGGTGCATTAAACGGCGCCATCATAGCGCTTAAGCGATTAACTTTTTCCGCCAGCTGGTCGTCATAGTCTTCAACGGGGAGATGTTCCGGGGTCATAATGAATCCTGGTTGTTGGGTATCAGGCGGCGATTGTAGGGATTCCGGCGCTGATGTCCAGCATCGGATCATCGGGGCGTATGACTCCTTTACCGGGCGGTTGTCGGGATAATTGTGAGCGCAGCTGATTTCCTGCGAAGCCGTCCGGCCCCGCAGAACGGTATCGTGATAGAATAAATTATCCGTTTACTGATAACGATGAGACAGTGTATGGCGACAGTTGTTCAGGATGAGTTAATGCCTTCTGCCACTGCTGAGGGGCGGCCGGCGATCCTGGTCTTTGATTCCGGGGTTGGTGGCCTTTCGGTATATGATGAAATCAGGCAGCTATTGCCTGATGCACACTATATATATGTATTTGATAATGTCGGATTCCCGTACGGGGAGAAAACAGAGCATTATATTGTTGAACGCGTTAAGGCGATTACTGCAGCGATTACCCGCGACTATACTGTCTCTATTGCTGTCGTTGCCTGTAATACTGCAAGCACGGTCTCTTTACCTGCACTCCGTGAAGCATTTGATTTCCCGGTCGTAGGTGTTGTCCCGGCGATAAAACCTGCAGCACGCCTGACCCGTAACGGTATTGTCGGGCTGCTTGCAACACGCGGTACGGTAAAACGGCCTTATACCCACCAGTTAGTCCGGCAGTTCGCTAAAGAATGCCATATAGAAATGCTGGGTTCTGCTGAGCTGGTAGTCCTGGCCGAACAAAAACTACAGGGTGACGCAGTATCACTGAGTGACGTACGGAAAATTATCCGGCCGTGGCTTAAGCTACCCGAACCTCCGGATACGGTGGTGCTGGGCTGTACTCACTTCCCGTTACTAAAGGAAGAATTGCAGTCAGTATTACCTGAAGGCACCAGACTGGTGGATTCAGGTGCCGCAATTGCCAGAAGAACGGCATGGCTGTTACAGCAACAACCGGTAAAAACCTGTTCTTCTGTTGCGGATATTGCGTTTTGTACTGCAATGACCGTGGAAACTGAGCGTTTATTGCCCGTTTTACAACGCTATGGCCTGCTTTCGCTGAAAATACTCGCAATTTAGTGATGAAATGAGTAAAAACCCGCCAGTCAGTAATTAATTTAAAATAAACCCTTGCCAGAAAAAATTAACTCCCTATAATGCGCATCCACTGACACGGCAAAGCGCGATGCGCAGCGGCGTGACAGGGACCGAAGCGATTCGGTCCGGAGAAAAAATCACGAAATAGTGGTTGACTCCTGAGGTGAAAAGCGTAATATACGCCACCTCGCAGTGACAACCTAAACGGTTGAACTGCAACGCTCTTTAACAATTTATCAGACAATCTGTGTGGGCACTCGCAGGATTGATATCAAACGTCTC